>JAJZHC010000138.1 GCA_021804705.1 Pseudomonadota bacterium | reverse complement strand
CGGCCCTTACATTCCCCTGGGCTACAATCAGCCGCCTGCGGCCGCTCAGGATTTTAACGCCCTCTTCGATGTCTATTCGCAAGACGCCGAGAAGATGAAAGGCCTTGCAGACCAGTTGAGAAGCGATCTGAAAGAAAATTACAGCCTCATTGCAAGCCTTCCCATCGGCAATCCGCTGGATCATGAGCTCAGCGTCTCCAGTGAGTTTGGTTATCGTCACGATCCCATCAATGGCCGCCTGGCCACCCATTCGGGACTGGATCTGGAAAGCAGGTCAGGCGAACCCGTGTTTGCCACCGCCGATGGCGAAATCGTCACGGCAGAATGGAGCGGCAGCTACGGGAACATGGTTGAAATCAGGCATGCCAATGGATTTCTGACCCGTTACGGCCATCTCAAGACCATCCGGGTCAAACTGGGTGACCACGTCAATCACCATCAGCTCATCGGTCAGGTGGGAAGCACGGGCCGTTCCACAGGGCCCCACCTGCATTATGAAATCATCGCCGCAACCGGAAGGACGATCGACCCGAAAGATTTCCTCGGCTGGTACTGGCTGGGCACTGCTTCCGCAATGAATCGGGGGAAATGAATGAATTGGGGACAGACCCCAATTCATTCATTTCCCCCGATTCCTGCGCTCAAACCCCCGCAGCTTGCGCCTGCCGGTCGGCGTGATAGCTGGAACGAACCAGCGGCCCGCAGGCTGCATGCGCAAAACCCATTTCCAGCGCTTCCCGCTGAAATTCCTGAAAGCGTTCCGGAGTGACGAAGCGACTCACCGGCAAGTGGTGCAGCGTGGGTTGCAGGTATTGCCCAATGGTCAACATGTCCACCGCGTGGGCACGCAGATCGCGCATCACTTCGAGGATTTCCTCATCGGTCTCTCCCAGACCCACCATCAGGCCAGACTTGGTTGACACCTGGGGATGGGCTGCCTTGAAGCGCTTGAGCAGCATCAGTGAATGCGCATAATCGGACCCTGGGCGCGCCTGTTTGTAGAGGCGCGGCACGGTTTCGAGGTTATGGTTCATGACATCCGGCAGGGACTGCCCAAGAATCTCCAGGGCAAGGTCGAGCCGCCCCCTGAAATCAGGAACCAGCACTTCAATCTGGGTGTCCGGCGACTGACTGCGAATTTCACGGATGCAATGAGAAAAATGTTCAGCCCCGCCGTCGCGCAGGTCGTCACGGTCCACGCTCGTCACCACCACATAACGCAATTTCATTTGCGCGATGCTCTGCGCCAGGTGATGGGGCTCGTCCCCATCCAGCGGGTCGGGACGCCCATGTCCCACGTCACAGAACGGGCAGCGGCGCGTGCAGCGATCACCCATGATCATGAAGGTTGCGGTACCGTGGCTGAAACACTCGCCGATATTGGGGCAGGACGCCTCTTCACACACGGAATGCAGGCGGTTTTCCCGCAGGATGGCCTTGATTTCGTTGAAACGCGAGCTACTGGCTGTGCGCACCCGAATCCAGTCGGGCTTGCGCAGGGGAGCCTGCGGAATGATTTTGATGGGGATGCGCGCTGTTTTGAGCGCGCCTTTTTCTTTGAGTGTCATGATGTCGTCGTGCCACAAGCTTGAAGGCGCGTGGTGAGTTGTTCCAGCAGTTGGCGCTCCAGATCTGCAAGCGGTAGGGAAATACCCAGATCAAGCGTGCGGGTGACGGGCATTCCCGCATAACCGCAGGGATTGATGCAGGCAAATGGCGCAAGATCCAGGTCAACATTGAGAGCAACCCCATGATAACTGCATCCGCGCTGAACTCTCAGACCCAGAGCTGCGACTTTGGCGCCTTTCACATACACGCCCGGCGCACCCGGCAGCAACGCCGCTTCGACGCCCTGATCGGTCAGCGTGGCCATCACCGCCTCTTCCATCAAGCGAACCAGGCCTTTCACCGTCAACCTGCGACGTCGCAGATCCACCAACAGGTATACCACGATCTGTCCCGGGCCGTGGTAGGTGATCTGTCCGCCCCGATCCACCTTGATGACGGGAATGGGAGAGGCTTTCAGCAGGTGCTCGGGCTTTCCGGCCAGTCCCAGGGTGTACACCGGTGGGTGCTGCAGGGACCACAACTCATCCGCCGTGGTGTCGTTGCGCTCGCGCGTAAACGTTTGCATGGCGCGCCAGACGGGCTCGTATTCGGCCAGTCCGGCAGTATTGCGCACGATCAGGGGGGGTGGGTTCACAACACCATCACTACCGAAGGATGGCCCGACAGGTCGCGGTACAGCGCATCGAGCTGCGCCCGCGATACGGCGCGTATGGTGCAGGTAACGCTGAGATATTTGCCAGCGCTGCTGGTGCGCATTTCCAGAGTGGCTGGATTGAAGTCAGGGGCATGCTGCAGCACGATGCCCATGATGGTTTGGGCAAAGCCGTCTGCCGTCCGCCCCATGATCTTGATGGGAAAGTCGCATGGGAATTCAAAGATGTCTTCGCTTCCCGCTTCGATGATGGGCGCGCTCATGAACGTTTCCTTTCCTGATAGAGGGACAGCAACTTCTTGCAGACCGGTCCCGGAATGCCGTTGCCCACAGGTTTTCCGTCCAGTGTCGTGATCGGGACGATCTCGCGGGTGCTGGAGGTCATCATGATCTCGGAAGCACGGCGCAATTCAGCCTCTGTAACAGGGCGCTCCGCGAAGGGAATGTGATGCCGGGCGGCAATGTCCAGCACCAGCTCGTAGGTAATGCCCGGCAACAGCAAGTGGTTGCGCGGAGGTGCCAGCAGGAGGCCATCCACCACGACCATCGCATTGCTGGCTGCACCCTCGGTCAGGTAGCCATCCCGGATCAGCAGGCATTCCGTGGCTCCTGCATCCACCGCCATCTGCCGCAGCAGGACGTTGGCCAGCAACGAGGTGGTTTTGAGGTCGCACTTCAGCCAGCGAAAGTCCTCGTGAGTGATGGCCTTGATCCCTTCACTGAGCCACTGGAGAGGAGGTGGGGCCATGGGTTTGGCCATGGCAAACACCGTTGGGGTGGCATCCTTGGGAAAGGCGTGGTCCCGTGGCGCAACGCCTCGCGTGACATGGAGGTAGATGGACTGGTTGACTGCCGACTCACGTGTGATCAGTTCATCGACCAGGGCTTTCCAGTCCGCACGCGATTTGGGGTTGGCGATACGCACCCCTTCCAGCGAATGGGCGAGGCGATCCAGGTGGCGGTCCAGCGCCAGGGGCGCGCGATCATACACGGGGATGACTTCGTAGACCCCGTCGCCAAAAATAAAGCCGCGATCCATGACCGGGACCTGGGCTTGTTCCATGGGCATGAAACGCCCATTGAGGTAGACATCGCTCATTTCAGCATCAATCTTACCGTGTCCCAGCCACGGGTGAAGGCGTTACCTACGGGCACCGGTTCCAGTGCCACCAAGTCATGTGTCGCCACGGTTCTTCCATCATAGCTGATCTCGAGCGTCCCCAGCTTCTGGCCTGCTGCTACCGGCGCGACGATGGGTTGCAGGGTGGTGAGCGTTTGCTTCACGCGAGCGGTTTCGCCGGCAGGGTGGGTCATCCAGACCTCCTCGGAAAACCCGGCTTTGACTTCGCGCGTGGCGCCCTTGAACACCTCCAGGGACTTGATTGGAACATCCTTCTGAAACAAGTGCTGGGTTTCAAAGGTCTGGAATCCCCAGTTGAGTAGTTTTTGACTTTCAGTGGAGCGGGCCGAGTCGCTGTTGGTGCCCAGCACGATCGCCAGAATGCGTCGGTCTCCGCGCCGCGCCGAACTGATCAGGCAGTATCCGGCGCTTTCGGTATGGCCTGTTTTAAGGCCGTCGACTGTGGCGTCCATCCATAAAAGACGGTTGCGATTGGGTTGCGTGATGCCGTTGTAACGATATTCCTTGATGGCAAACAGCGGATAGTATTCGGGGAAATGACGGATGAGGGCGCTGACCAGCAGGCCCAGATCATGGGCTGTGGTGTAGTGCTGCGGGTTGGGCAGACCGGTGGCGTTGACGAAGTGGGTGTTGTCCATGCCCAGGGCGCTGGCCATTTTGTTCATGCGTTCGGCAAAGGCATCCTCCGAGCCTGCCATCGCTTCAGCCAGTGCAATGCTGGCATCGTTGCCAGACTGGATGATGACCCCATGGATCAGTTCATCCACGGTAACGGGCTTCAGGGGGTCGATGAACATGCGCGAGCCCTCGGCCTTCCAGGCATGCTCTGATACCGGAATGGGCTGCGAGGGCGACAGTGTTTTTTCTTTCAGGGCCTTGAAGGTCAGGTAGACCGTCATCAACTTGGTCAGCGAAGCGGGCTCGATGCGCTGGTCAGGGTTGAGTGCAGCCAG
>JAJZHC010000137.1 GCA_021804705.1 Pseudomonadota bacterium | reverse complement strand
CCTTTGTTTGGCGGCCATAGCGTCCTGGACCCACCCCTTCCCATCTCGAACAGGGCCGTGAAACGGGATTGCGCCGATGATAGTGTGGATTACCCATGCGAAAGTAGGTCACCGCCAGACTCCCCATTCGCCTGAACAGGCTAACAAAAAGCCCCGCTGTTATCTCAGCGGGGCTTTTTGCGTTTGTAAGGCGTTATAGTGGCTTAAGCGGAGCTGGTAGTGACGTTCGTCCAGCATGGTAATTTTCACATGACCGCCGACGGGCAGGGTGATTTTGTCGCGCACATGCCCGAAGGGCAAGTTTTGCAGCACGGGTGTGTGAACCCATCCCTTGAGGAAATCAATGACGCTTTTGAGGGTGTAGGAGGCGGCCGACGCAGAGGTAGGTTCACACCTGTTGAATTGGCCTAAAAGTATGGCGCGTTGCTTCTGCAAGATTCCGGCATGCAGCAGTTGCAGCAACATGCGTTCAATCTTGTAGGGCTCTTCGTTGACTTCCTCCAAAAACAGGATGCCATCTTCAAGGTAAGGCATGTATGGTGTGCCCGCCAGATGCGTCACGAGGGAGAGGTTGCCGCCCCAGAGGGTGCCTTCAATACCCGAGTCCACTTGGGATCGCAGCAGACGTCCGGCTTCACCATCAGAAGCCGAAAACGGCATTTTGATGGATGGCGTGTCGTGGGTCTCTGATTGTAGCATCTGATCAAAATGTATGGCATGCAACGCGCTACGCTGGTAGTGCCCAAAGTCGGGGCAGGCCATGGGACCGGCAAAACTGACCATGCCGGTTTGTGCCAGCAGCGCCAAATGCAAGGCCGTCAAGTCACTAAAACCCACGATGACTTTCCCTGACCGGGCAATCGCCTCGAAATCCAGCCCGGGCAAGAGGCGCGTGATGCCATAGCCGCCTCGTGCTGCCATGATCATGTCAACTTCGGGGTTCTGGACAAGTGCGTTGAAATCATTCAGGCGGTCAAAGTCGGTTCCTGCAAAATACTCCCAGCGGTCGTTGGCGTGCGGCGCCACCACGACGCGATAACCTTGTTCGGTAAGGTACAGGGTTGCAATCTCCAGCGAACCGGGTTCGGTAATGAAGCCGGAAGGGGCGCAGATGCCAATCGTGGCGCCGGGTTGAAGACGGCGGGGCAGGGGCGTTGTCGTACTCATGGGCGATGTTGGGCGTCTACAACGGTCAGCGCAGTCATGTTGACGATGCGACGCACTGTGGCAGTGGGCGTCAGGATATGTGCTGGCGCATTGACTCCAAGAAGAATGGGGCCCACCGTCACGTTGTCTCCAATGACGCGAACCAGGTTGTAGGCAATGTTGGCCGCATCCAGCGTGGGCATGATCAGAAGGTTGGCGCGTCCCGTAAGGCGCGATCCGGGCATGACGCGCTGGCGAATTTCGTCAGAAATGGCGGCGTCGGCGTGCATTTCACCGTCAATTTCCAGCTTGGGCAAGCGCTGCTGGATCAACTCCAGGGATTTGCGCATCTTGAGCGAAGACGTTGAGTTCGAACTCCCAAACGAGGAGTGCGACAGCAGGGCCACTCGCGGCACAATTCCAAAGCGCTGCACCTCTTCTGCTGCCATGGTCACGATGTCGGCCATCTGTTCTGCAGTGGGGTCGGTATTGACATAGGTATCACAGATGAAAAAAGTGCCCTTGGGATTGAGCAGTACATTCATCGCAGCCGGGGTGGAGGTGCCAGGTTTGAGCCCCAGGACATTTTTTACATAATGCAGATGCGCTGCGTAGCGTCCAATGCAACCGCAGATCATGCCATCCGCCTCGCCGCGTTTGACCATGAGGGCTGAAGTGAGCGTGGGTTCGCGGTAGACCTCGTGTTTTGCCAGTTGCGGGGTCACGCCGTGACGTTCCATGATCTGGTGGTAGAGCTGCCAGTATTCGCGATAGCGGGGGTCTGAGTTGACGTTGACCATTTCAAATTCATGGTCCGGTCGGATGCGCAGCCCCAATCGTTTTATTCGCATCATGATTACATCAGGGCGACCGATCAGGATGGGTTGGGCAAGGCGCTCGTCGCAGACCGTTTGTACAGCCTGCAGTACGCGCTCGTCTTCACCTTCTGAGTAAACAACGCGACGCGGCGAAGCTTTGGCCCGGGCAAATACCGGACGCATGACGAGCCCGGAGTGATAGACGAATTGATTCAGGCGATCGCGGTAAGCCCCCATGTCGTTGATGGGATGCGTGGCCACACCGCTATCCATGGCAGCTTGCGCCACGGCTGAAGCGATCTTGACGATGAGTCGCGGATCGAAAGGTTTCGGGATCAGATAATCAGCCCCAAATGCCATGGGTTGGCTGCCATAAGCTTCAGTGACGATATCGGACTGTTCAGCCCTGGACAGCTCGGCAATTGCGTGCACGGCGGCAATTTTCATGGGCTCGTTGATGGTCGTGGCACCAACGTCCAGCGCACCGCGGAAAATGAAAGGGAAACACAGGACATTATTGACCTGATTCGGGTAATCCGAACGGCCGGTGGCGATGATGGCATCGTTGCGTACGGCGCGTACAAGCTCCGGCAGGATTTCAGGTTCCGGGTTGGCAAGTGCCAGGATCAGCGGTTTATCCGCCATGGCGCGTACCATCTCCTGTTTGAGTACGCCTCCTGCCGAGAGGCCCAAAAAAACGTCCGCCTCCGGAATGACTTCGGCCAGGGTGCGCGCGGAAGTGTCCTGGCAGTAACGTGCCTTGTTGGGGTCCATCAGTTCCTTGCGGCCGGTGTAGACCACGCCGACAAGATCCGTGACGAAGATGTGTTCGCGCGGCATGCCAAGTGCCACCAGCATGTCCAGGCATGACAGGGCGGCGGCACCGGCGCCAGAGGTGACGAGGCGTACCTTGCCGATGTCCTTGCCAACCACGGCAAGGCCATTCAGGATGGCTGCCGCCACGATGATTGCGGTGCCATGCTGGTCGTCATGAAACACAGGGATTTTGAGGCGTTCGCGCAGACGTCGTTCCACCTCGAAGCATTCCGGGGCCTTGATGTCCTCCAGGTTGATGCCGCCAAATGTGGGTTCGAGCGCCGCGATGGCGTCTACCAGTTTGTCCACATTGTTTTCGTTGAGTTCGATGTCGAAACAGTCGATCCCGGCAAACTTTTTGAACAGGACGACTTTGCCCTCCATCACGGGCTTTGCGGCGAGAGGCCCGATATTGCCCAGGCCCAGGACTGCGGTTCCATTGGTGACAACTCCCACCAGATTGGCGCGCCCGGTCAGAAAGCGGGCCTCCTCCGGGTTGTCCACGATGGCTTCACAGGCTGCGGCCACCCCAGGGGTATAGGCCAATCCCAAGTCTGCCTGGGTGGCCAGGGGCTTGGTCGGACTGATTTCAATTTTTCCGGGTGTGGGGTAGCGGTGATAGTCCAGTGCATTCTTGCGCAGATCGTCCAACATGAAGTCCTCTCTGTCGGCAGGTAAGGGGCCGATGCGCCCTTGGTAGGGACGGTTATAAAGCTTCCCGATACGCTATGTTAAACTCTGCCGATCAATTAGGCGAGGTTCCGCTGCATGTCCGGCAATACCCTGGGTCGTTTGTTTTGCATCACTTCCTTTGGCGAAAGTCATGGCCCGGCGCTGGGTTGTGTGGTGGACGGCTGTCCTCCCGGCCTGGAGATTTCCGAGGCAGATATCCAGCACGAACTGGATCGACGCAAACCGGGAACTTCCCGACATGTCACGCAGCGTCGGGAGTCCGATCGGGTTGAAATTCTTTCGGGTGTATTCGAGGGACGGACCACGGGGACGCCGATTGGCCTGCTGATTCGTAACGAGGACCAGCGCTCGCAGGATTACGGCAAGATTGCCCAGAAGTTTCGTCCTGGGCACGCTGACTATACCTACCTGCAAAAGTATGGCATCCGGGATTACCGGGGTGGCGGGCGCTCTTCTGCACGCGAAACTGCAGTACGCGTCGCGGCAGGAGCGATTGCCAAAAAGTGGCTGAACCAGCGCTATGGTGTCAGCATTCGGGGCTATCTGGCGCAACTGGGGCCGCATGTCATTCCGTTTCAGGACTGGTCCGCGGTGGACGGCAATCCCTTCTTTGCAGCGAATGCCGGCGTCGTTCCCGAGCTGGAGGCGTACATGGACGCGTTGCGAAAGTCGGGTGACTCCATCGGCGCGCGGGTCAACGTGGTTGCCAACGGCGTGCCCGTGGGGTGGGGCGAACCCGTTTATGATCGCCTGGATGCCGAAATCGCTTTTGCCATGATGAGTATCAACGCCGTCAAGGGCGTTGAAATCGGTGCAGGGTTTGCCAGCATTGTGCAGATCGGA
>JAJZHC010000136.1 GCA_021804705.1 Pseudomonadota bacterium | reverse complement strand
CATCTGGATCAGTTCGTCTGAACCGTTTCCCAGTACCAGGGCTGCCGCAGGATCGATACCCATGGTCTGGCGCAACAGCGTCTTCAACGCTTCAGGGTTGGCCTCGGGGTATCGGTTGACTTCCAGGGACGACAGGCGCCGTGCCATGGCGCTGCGCAGGTCGTCGGGCAGCACAAAGGGGTTTTCCATGGCGTCGAGCTTGACCATCCCTTCGGCAGAAGGCACGGCATAGGCCGAAAGCGCCTTGATTTCCTCGCGGATGCAGTCCTTCAACATTCACTCTCCGCAACGATAGGCTGCAGAACGCGCGTGAGCCGGCAGCCCTTCCCGTTCTGCCAGCACCTGGGCCACTGCACCCAGAGTGAGCGCTCCCTGTTGCGACATCTTGATGATGCTGGTCCGCTTCTGAAAATCGTAAACACCCAGCGGGGAAGCAAAACGGGCCGTCCGGCCTGTGGGCAGAACGTGGTTGGGGCCCGCGCAGTAATCGCCCAGCGCCTCAGAACTATAGGGCCCCACGAATACGGCTCCGGCATGCCGGATCGATTTCAGCCAGCGCTCTCCGTCTGCCACCGAAAGTTCCAGATGCTCAGGCGCAATCTGATTGGAAATGGCGCAGGCTTCCTCCAGATCGCGGACCTGAATCAGTGCGCCGCGATTTTCCAGAGAGGTTTCGATGACCGCACGGCGCGGCATGGTTTCAATCAATTGGTGGATGGCCGCCTCGACCCGGTCCAGATAGTCGGCATCGGGGCACAGCAGGATGGATTGGGCCAGCTCGTCATGCTCGGCCTGAGAAAAAAGATCCATGGCCACCCATTCCGGGGGGGTGGCGCCATCGGCAATCACCAGAATTTCGGATGGGCCCGCCACCATGTCAATGCCCACCACCCCGAATACGCGTCTTTTTGCCGCCGCCACGAAGGCATTTCCGGGACCGACGATCTTGTCCACGGCGGGGATGGTGTCTGTGCCAAAAGCCAGCGCAGCCACGGCCTGGGCGCCTCCCACGGTAAACACCCGGGTCACGCCGCCCAGCGCGGCCGCGGCCAGCACCAGTTCGTTGCGGACCCCGTCCGGGGTGGGGACGACCATGATGATGTCACGCACACCAGCCACATTGGCCGGAATGGCATTCATCAGTACCGAAGAGGGGTAGGCTGCCTTGCCGCCCGGAACATACAGGCCCACACGATCCAGGGCTGTCACCTGCTGCCCCAGAACCGTGCCATCGGCCTCGGCATAGGTCCAGGTTTCGTTTATCTGGCGCTCGTGAAACAGCCGGATGCGTCGCGCCGCCTCTGTCAAGGCGGCTCGCTGCGCCGCTGGCAGACCGTCGAGGGTGCGCTGCAACAGTTCGGGGGAAAGCTCCAGCGCCGCGGCGGATTCGGGCTGCCAGCGGTCAAACCGCCGGGTGTATTCCAGCAATGCGCTGTCACCCCGTTCCCTGACCTCTGCCACGATCCGGGCCACGGCCTCGTCCACGGCAGGATCCTGTGCATTCTCAAATGCGGTCAATTGTGCCAGGGCGGCGGCAAAACCCGGTTCAGTGGAATGAAGTCGACGCAATTTCATGATGACGCCACCCCCCGGGCAAAGGCTTCGACGATTGGGGCAATCCTTGAACGATGAAGCTTCCATGCCGCCACGTTGACGATCAGTCGCGCGCTGATCAAGGCGATCTCTTCGACGGCCTCCAGATGGTTGGCCTTCAGGGTATTGCCGCTGCTGACCAGGTCCACGATGACGTCCGCCAGTCCCGTCAACGGGGCCAGTTCCATGGAGCCATATAACTTGATCAGATCCACATGCACACCCTTTTCGGCAAAGTGGTTGCGCGCCGTGGTTTCGTATTTGGTGGCGACACGAAGTCGCGCCCCACGGCGGATCGTTCCTGCATAATCAAAGCCCTGGGGCACGGCAACCATCAACCGGCATTTTGCAATCTGCAGGTCCAGCGGCTGGTACAGCCCGCTGCCCCCATGTTCCATCAACACATCCTTTCCGGCCACGCCGATGTCCGCGGCACCATATTGAACATAAGTGGGCACGTCAGAAGCCCGCACGATGACCAGCCGCACATCAGGGCGATCGGTGGGCAAAATCAATTCGCGAGAATGCTCGGGATCGGCCAGGGGCGTAATGCCAGCCATCTTCAGCAAATGTGCGGTATCTTCGAAGATCCTGCCTTTCGACAGGGCGATGGTCACCCCATCAAAGCGTGGCGTCGCCTGGGCATTCATCATGCTTCCTCCACGGAACGGCGAGCAATCTGCGCCCCCAGTCGGGAGAGTTTCTGCTCGATTTTTTCATAACCGCGATCCAGATGATAAATTCGATCCACCACGGTTTCCCCGTGTGCAATCAATCCGGCAATCACCAAACTGGCTGAAGCGCGCAGGTCGGTTGCCATGACCGTGGCGCCCTCCAGCTTGTCCACGCCGCGAATGATGGCCGCGTTGCCTTCCACCTCGATATTGGCCCCCAGCCTCCGCAATTCCTGCACGTGCATGAAACGGTTTTCAAAAATGGTCTCCGTCACCACGGTGGTCCCTTGCGCCACGGCGTTCATCGCCATGAACTGCGCCTGCATGTCCGTAGGAAACGCCGGGTAGGGGGCCGTGCGCAGGCTGACCCCGTGATTGGGTCCGCGCATGCGAATCCTGATCTGGTCCCCGGTACATGCGACCAGCGCATTGGCTTCGGTCAGCTTGTCCAGCACTGCATCCAGCGTGTCGGGACGCACTCCCAGCAAACGCACGTCTCCTCCAGTGGCCGCGGCGGCCACCAGGAAAGTTCCGGTTTCGATGCGATCCGGCATCACGGCATATTCTGCACCACGAAGGGAAGGCACGCCTTCGATGGTGACGACGTCGGTGCCATGTCCCTTGATGCGGGCTCCCATGCGGATCAGGCATTCTCCCAGGTCAAACACCTCGGGCTCGCGGGCGGCGTTTTCCAGCACCGTGACGCCCTCCGCCAGCACCGCCGCCATCATCAGGTTTTCAGTTCCCGTGACGGTAACCGTATCCATGAAGATCCGCGCGCCTTTCAGGCGTGACGCCTCGGCCACGATGTATCCGTGTTCGATTTCAATGTGCGCGCCCATGGCCTGCAGCCCTTTGATGTGCAGGTCCACCGGGCGTTCGCCAATGGCGCAACCCCCCGGCAGTGAAACCCGTGCATGCCCGAAACGGGTCAGCAACGGCCCCAGTACCAGAATCGAGGCGCGCATGGTTTTGACCAGTTCATAGGATGCCACCGGTTCACCCAGGGCGCTGGCACTCAAAGTCACCCGACTGGCGTCGCGTTCCACAGTCGCGCCCAGGCTACGCAACAGGCGCAGCAATGTGCCCACGTCACGCAACCCCGGCACGTTGTCGAAAACCATGGTTCCGGAGGTCAACAAGGAGGCGCACAGGATGGGGAGCGCGGCATTTTTGGCACCCGAAACCTCAACTTCACCCTTCAGCGGGTAACCGCCTGCTATAACGAGCTGTTCCACGAGGAATAAAACCGATCAGTGGCCCAGGGCCGCCCATTGTTCTGGGGTCAGGGTACGCATGGAAAGCGCGTGAATCTCGGCACGCATGCGATCACCCAAGGCCTGATAGACCAGCTGGTGCTGGGCCACGCGACTTTTTCCCGCAAATTGATGGCTGACGATGATGGCTTCGAAATGATGCCCGTCCCCGCTGACCTCCACCCTTTCGCAGGGCAGGTTGGTTTCGATGTACTTTTTGATGTCCTGGGGCTGAACCATGTTGGGTTTCCGTCAACGAGCCCGACTTTAGGTTCGCAAGCGCCAACCGCTGCGCAACAAAGCCAGGGTCGTCCATGATAAGGCCAAACAGGCACTTCCGACAATCAACAGCGACTGCCAGGGGGTGACGTCACTGTTGCCCAAAAAACCGTAGCGAAACCCGTCAATCACATAAAAGAAGGGATTGAAGCGCGACAGGGTATGCCAGAAGGGCGGGAGCGAATGGATGCTGTAAAAGGCACCGGACAGAAAAGTCAGCGGCAGGACGATGAAGTTTTGCCAGGCCGCCATCTGATCGAATTTTTCTGCCCAGATGCCCGCCAGCACGCCCAATGAGCCCGACAGGATCGTGGCCAGGATCGCAAACACGAAAATCCACAACGGCTCCCTTCCCGGAATCGGGAAAAAAAACCAGGCGGTCAGCACCACCACCGACCCCACCAGCACGCCGCGCACCACTGCGGCCAGCACGTAGGCCCAGTAGAACTCCCAGTGGGATAGCGGGGTGAGCAAAACAAACACGAGGTTGCCGGTCACCTTGGACTGGACCAGGCTGGAGGAACTGT
>JAJZHC010000135.1 GCA_021804705.1 Pseudomonadota bacterium | reverse complement strand
CTGGGGGCTGGCAGGAAGTGCAAAGGCCACCGCCGTCAGCGGTGCGCCCCCCGAGAGCAGGACAGCGCGCTCCGTCAGATGCTTGAGCTCCCGGACGTTTCCCGGCCAGGCGTAGGTTGCAAGGGCCTCCAGGGCGTCCTCGCCGAAACGGGGAGGGGGCAGCCGGTAACGCTGCGCTGTCTGCTGGGCATAGTGGCGCGCCAGCAGCAGGATGTCCGCGCCGCGTTCGCGCAGCGCGGGCAACACCAGGGTCAGGACGTTGAGCCGGAAATACAGGTCGGAACGAAATTCCCCCTGTTCCACCTGCTGGCGCAGGTTCCGATTGCTGGCTGCCACGAAACGGGCATGGATGGGCCGCTCATGCACCGACCCCACGCGACGCACCCGGCGCCGTTCGATCACGGTCAGCAGTTTGGCCTGCAGGTCGAGCGGCAGCTCACCAATTTCGTCCAGAAACACCGTACCGTTCTCGGCAGCCTCCAGCAAACCGGTGCGTGCCTGCAGGGCGCTGGTGTAGGCCCCTTTTTCATGGCCAAACAGCTCGGCCTCGATCAGGTCGCGCGGCAGTGCGGCGCAGTCTACATGGATGAAGGGCGCATCATGATTGGCGCTTTCCTGGTGCAGCAAATGCGCGACCACATCCTTGCCCGAACCGGTCTCTCCCTGGATCAGGACAGTGGGTCCCGCACTATCCACGCCGGAGAGCTTGCCCAGTTGCTGGATTTGCTGACGCAGCGCGCTCAGTGCCGGGCTTTCGCCCAGCAGGGCCACCCCTTCCCGGGTACGCGTCTCTCGTTCTCGCGACCGGGACAGTTGTTGCTGCACGCCACTGCGGTGCAGGGTGGCCGCCACGGCCATCACCATTTCCTCGAGATCGATGGGTTTCTTGAGGTAATCGGCAGCACCCAGTTTCATGGCACGCACCGCATCGGCCACTTCCCCGAAGGCCGTCATCACCACCACGGGAACCGGGTGCTCGTCGCGCCCCTGCAGCAACTGGGGCAGCCGTTCCAGGCCATCGCCATCGGGCAGGCGCAGATCGAGCAACACGAGGTCGGGGGCGTCCTGCGTGGCGCGCGCCACGCCCTCGCCCAGCGTCGTGGTGAGGGTGCAGGCATATCCATCCTGTTCCAGGCGCTTGGCCACCGCCCGGGCAAACAGGGTTTCATCCTCGATGATCAGAATGCGTGCCGCGCTCATGCGTGGGGTAACCATAACAGGGCCTGGGTTCCCCCTTCGGGGCGGAGGGTAAACTGTACACCGCCACCATGGATTTCAAACACCTTGAGGGCGAATGGAATGCCCAGTCCCGTGCCGGTGCGCTTGGTGGTGGGGCCGGGAGTAAGTTTGCCCGCCTCGGGTGCGGAGGACAGCCCCGCGCCCTCATCGCACAGGGTGAGCGTGATGCGCTGGGCATCGGCGCCTAGCACAATCGTTACGGTACCGCCGGGCGGTGAGGCCTCGATGCTGTTGACCAGCAGTCCATGCACGGCCTGTTCCACCAGCTCCGGATCGATCAGGGCCGACAGCAGGGTTTCGGGGTTTTGCAGGACCATGCGCACGCCGCGATGCCGCGCCAGGGATTCGGTCATGGCCATCAGGTCGGTGAGGAGTGGGACGAGCGCGGTATCTTGACGCTGGGCTTCGAGTGGATGCAGGTACGAGAGCAGGGATTCGGTCCAGCGCTCGAGGCGATCGCAACTGTCCATGATGCCCTGCAGCCCCTCTCGCATTTCTGGGGACAGACCCGGATTGCGCAGGACCTGGGCGGTGGCACGGATGCTGGCGAGCGGATTGCGGATGTTGTGGGCCACGATGGGCACCAGCGACCCCAGCGTGGCCTGGCGTTCGGCACTGACCAGGGCCTTGCGGCTTTGCGCCAGATCATCGGCCATCTGGTTGATGGCATCGGCCAGCGTGACGAGTTCCAGCGCCCCCTGGCGCGGCACGGGATGCGCCAGCTGGCCTGCTGCCAGCACCCGGGTGGACTGCAGCACCTGCGAGAGCGGTTGCATGAAATGGGTGCGCAGGAAGCGCTGGGTGAGCAGCCACAGGCCGATGGCCAGCAGGATGGGAACGACCAGCAGCAGGGGGGTATAGCGGGCGAGGGAAGCCAGTTTTTGCTGCAGGGTGTCCTGCTGTTGCGCGAGGAGATGGTCAATTTGTCCGAAGGCCGCCTCGTAGGCGCGGATGCCGCCGGATTCGAGGTCGATGTCCATGACCCGCTGCAACAGGTGTTCATCGGAGGGCACCGGGCCAAAAGCCACCAGGTCCGTATGCAGGTAGATTTCGCGGTAGGCGCGCTTGAGATCATTGACCGCATTGGCCTCATCCCCCGGACGCGCGCTCTGGGTCAGGCGTTTCAATCCCGCCTCGATTTGCAGGCCAAATGCGCGGTATTGGGATTGGGCCTGGGGGTCGTCCAGGAAGGCGGCATCGAAGACTTCCTTCATCTGCCGGTAGAGGGTGCCACGCATGGCGTCCACCTCGTGCAGCATGGACTGCAGGCGCAGGGACTCTTCCGTTGTGGTTTGCCACAGGTATAATCCACCTGCTCCCAGGACGCTGGTACAGAACACCAGCGCCAGGTAGATGGCAGAATAGCGCAGCGTAATCTGCTGGAGGGAGCGGGGCAGGTCCATGGAACGAGTTAGTCTATCAGAAGCCGCTTGTGTTAGAATGCGCCGTTTAGGTGGGTCGTGTCGGCCCTCGATTGTTCACTTCGGTTCAATGTCATGGCAGAAGCAACTCTCAAGCAATTTGCACCCTACGTCCCCAAAAAAGGGGAGGCGTACATGAACAAGAAGCAACTGGATCATTTCCGCCGGTTGCTGGAAGGCTGGAAGTCCGAACTGGGCCAAGACATCGATCGCACCGTCCACACCATGCAGGACGAGGCCACGGTCTTTGCCGACCCCAATGATCGCGCCAGCCAGGAATCAGACATGGCGCTGGAATTGCGCAACCGTGATCGGGAACGCAAGCTCATCAAAAAAATCGATGAGACCATCGCCAAGATCGATGCAGGCGAGTACGGTTACTGCAACACCTGCGGGGTCGAGATCGGGCTCAATCGCCTTCAGGCCCGCCCCACGGCAAGCCTGTGCATCGACTGCAAGCAACTGGAAGAAATGCGTGAGCGTCAGGTGGCCAAGTAAGCCACTGCCGCAACCGACCCGCTCAAAAACCACATCGTCCGATGTGGTTTTTTTATGGGCGCAGCAGCGCCCATTGCAGTTCCCAGTCCGCCAGGGGCGAGCGCTTGAAACCGCTTTTGGCAAACTGCTGCCAGCGCCCGATGATGTAGCACAGCAAGGCGTTGGCGTAGGCGCTGCTGGGGGTGTTGGGTGGCACTTCGGCGCCGCTTGCCGCCATGCGCAGGCTTTGGCGCAGGGTGGCCTCCAGCCGGTCGTGTACCTGATTGATGCGCGCCTGCAGGCGCTCGTTTTCGTGGACCAGGGCGTCGCCGATCAGCACCCGGGTCATGCCCGGGTTTTTGTCGGCAAAAGCCAGCATCAGGGCCATCGTCGATTCCACCTGGTCCAGTCCCCGGGGCTTTTCGGTGAGGATGCGGTTGATGCGGCTGAACAGGGTCTCCTCGATGAAAGCGATGAGGCCCTCGAACATCTGGGCCTTGCTGGCAAAGTGGCGGTACAGGGCGGCTTCGGACAGGTCCAGCCGACGCGCCAGGTTGGCCGTGGTGATTTTTTCTGCCTGGGGTTGTTCCAGCATCGACGCCAGCGTCTGCAGGATCTCGTTGCGCCGTTCACCGGGTTTTGTGGTCACGCTTATCACTCCTTGGCATTGCTCTATGGGTGGGCAATTCAGAGCGGATGGTAACACCACCCTCTGAAAGGCGGGCGCCCGGCCATGCTAGAATGGCCGCATTTCATACGCGTTACCCTACTGACTTAAGGACACGATTGTGGCAGGACATTCCAAGTGGGCCAATATCAAGCACAAGAAAGCCGCGACTGATGCCAAGCGTGGCAAGATCTTTACCCGGCTGATCAAGGAAATCACGGTGGCCGCCCGTATCGGCGGCGGTGATGCCGGCAGCAACCCCAGACTGCGCCTGGCCGTAGACAAGGCCTTTGACCAGAACATGCCCAAGGACACCGTGGAGCGCGCCATCAAGCGCGGCAGCGGTGACCTGGAAGGCGCCAATTACGAAGAGATGCGCTATGAGGGCTACGGCATCAATGGCGCGGCTGTCATGGTAGATGCCCTCACAGACAACAAAACGCGTACCGTGGCCGACGTGCGCCATGCTTTCAGCAAGTTTGGCGGCAACCTCGGCACCGACGGCTCGGTGGCCTTCCTGTTTACCCATTGCGGCCAGATGGTTTTTCCACCCGGCACGGATGAAGACCGTCTCATCGAGGCGGCCCTGGAAGCCGGGGCTG
>JAJZHC010000134.1 GCA_021804705.1 Pseudomonadota bacterium | reverse complement strand
TATCGCCAGCGGCAAGGCGGATGTGGGCATGGGGGTGGAGACCGGGGCGCGCAAGTTCGACCTCGATTTCGTGCCGATTCTCACCGAACGGTATTTTTTCGTGTGCCGGGAATCGCTGCTGACGGACGCGCGCTTCATGCCGATCCTGGAAATCCTGCAATCCTCGGTATTTCACAGCGAGGTGGACACGGTTGCAGGCTATGATGCCACCAATACCGGCCTGATCCAGACCGTGGCAGAGGCTTTTCCTTTTGGGAGTGCGTGAGCAAATGGATTTCAACGTCTTGGGCAGCCCCCTGGTGCCCTGTTCCATGAACCCCAAAACCGGGTTTTACCGCGACGGCTGTTGCCGTACGGGGCCCGAGGATGTGGGGCAACATACGGTGTGCGTGGTGCTGACCAGCGAATTTCTGGCCTTTAGCAAGGCGCGCGGCAATGATCTCAGTACGCCGCAACCGGCCTTCGGCTTTCCGGGACTGAAGGAAGGCGAGCGCTGGTGCCTGTGCGCGGCACGCTGGCAGGAGGCCCTGGAGCACGGCATGGCGCCTTTTGTCATCCTCGAGTCCACCCATCACAAGGCGCTTGAGGTCATCGCCCTGGAGGATCTGCAGCACCACGCATTCAAGGTGCACTGATCCATGCAGCTGCGGGTGCTGGCATCGCTGGCGGAGGTGGACCCCGACCAGTGGAACCGTCTGGCAGGCGGCTCGCCCGCCCTGCAACACGCTTTTTTGCATGCGCTGCACGAAAGCGGCTGTGCCGCACCCGAAACCGGCTGGACCCCGCGCTACCTCACCGCGTGGCAGGAGGGGGTCTTGGTGGGGGCCATGCCCGCTTACGAGAAAACCCATTCCTACGGTGAGTTCGTGTTCGACTGGGCCTGGGCCGAGGCCTATCAGCGCGCGGGCCGGCGCTACTATCCCAAGCTGCTGGTGGCCGTGCCCTTCACCCCCATTCCGGGGCCGCGCATCCTGGCCCGCGACCCTGCGGTACGCAGCGCCCTGGTGCAGGGCCTCGAAGCGCTGCGCGAGGCGCTTCAAGCCTCATCGGTGCATGTGCTCTTTCCCCAGGAGGGCGATTGGCCCGATTTTCTGGCAGCGGGCCTGCACCTGCGCGAAGGCGTGCAGTTTCACTGGCGTAATGCGGGCTATGCCGACTTCGAGGCGTTTCTGGCCACCCTCAACCACGACAAGCGCAAAAAGATCAAACAGGAGCGCCGCCGCATTGCAGAAGCGGGCGTCACCTTCGACTGGCGCGTGGGGAAGGACATTCGCGAAGCGGACTGGCTGTTTTTTGAACGCTGCTATCGCAACACCTACCGCGACCATCGTTCCACCCCCTACCTCAACCGCGATTTCTTTTTTCGGCTGGGGCGGGACATGGGCGAGCAGGTCTGCCTGATCATGGCGCTGCGCGACGGGCGGCCCATCGCCAGCGCGCTCAACCTGTGGGGTGCGGGGCGTGCCTATGGACGCTATTGGGGGGCGCTGGAATACGTGCCGGGGCTGCACTTTGAAACCTGCTATTACCAGTCCATCGCTTTTTGCATCGCCCAGGGCATCGCGGTATTCGAAGGCGGGGCGCAGGGGGAACACAAGCTGGCGCGCGGGTTGATGCCAGTGCGCACAGTATCGTTGCATCGCATGGCGGATGACGGGTTTGCCGAGGCCATAGAGCGGTTTCTGGCGCGCGAGGCACTGGGCATTGCCCATTACCGCCAGGAGCTTGAAGAGCATGCCCCCTATCGCCAGGGGGCCGACGACTCAACGGGAGGCGTGTAGGCGCGCCAGGAATTGGTCGCGCTGGATGATGTGACGCTGATGCCGCCCGCGCGAAATGACGGCCACGCCGTCATGGGCCTCCACCGTGAACACCAGGCGCCGGCCATCCACCTCCACCAGTTCTACCGTGGCCGTGACTTCCCGCCCAGGCGGGGTGGCCGCTTCGTGGCTGACGTCGATGTGCGTGCCCAGCGTCATTTCTTCCGGCCAGTGCAGGTGCGGGTTGACGGCCTTGATGCAGGCCCATTCCAGAAAACCCACCAGAAAGCCGGTGGCAAACACTTCGGGCATGGCCACAAATTCCGGCGCCTCGGGGTAGAGGGCCGGCACCGTTTTGCTGGTGGGGATGGTGAAGGTGTGGCTGGCGCGTATGCCGGGGCGCAGGGTGTCTTTCATGAGGCGCTTCCTTTTCCGGCGGGCGCAAGCGCTGCCGCGGTTTGCCCGAACAGGATCTTTCTCGCCGCTTCGTTGACGGTGGGTGCGGTGTTGACGCTGCGGGCCTTCTCGTAAGCCCGCACCGTTCCCGGCCGCGCGGCAATGGTTTCAAACCAGCGCTTCAGGTGGGGGAAATCGTTGAGATGCTGCCCCTGACGCTCATGCGGCACGATCCAGGGATAGGCCGCCATGTCGGCAATGGAATAGTCCGCGCCGGCCACGAAGGGGCGGTCGGCAAGGCGCCGGTCCAGCACGCCGTAAAGCCGGTTGGTTTCGTTGACGTAGCGCTGGATGGCGTAGGGGATGACTTCGGGCGCGTACTGCTTGAAGTGGTGGTTCTGCCCTAGCATGGGCCCCAGGCCCGCCATCTGCCAGAACAGCCACTGCAGTACCTCGGCGCGGCCGCGCAGGTCGGCCGGAATGAAGCGCCCGGTTTTTTCCGCCAGATAGAGCAGGATGGCGCCGGATTCGAACAGCGGCAGGGGTGCGCCGCCATCCGCCGGTTCGTGATCCACCAGGGCGGGAATGCGGTTGTTGGGGGCAATGGCCAGAAACTCTGGCTTGAATTGATCGCCGATGCTGATATTGACGGGGATGAGGCGGTAGGGCAGCGCCGCCTCTTCCAGAAACATCGTGATCTTGTGACCGTTGGGGGTAGTCCAGTAGTAGAGGTCGAGCATGGCAGCGTACTCACAGGCGAAAGCCTGTTAATGTACACCAAGCGGTGCTGGCCCTCCCAGGAGTCGTTCCAGAAGGTCGCGCACGCTGCGGATCTGGTCGCCAAAGGGCAGCGCGCCCGAGCCCGAAAAAAACAATCCCTTCTTGAGATCGCCGCGCAGGGCTGCCGCCAGTTGCGTGTCGATGCAGAACTGGCCCCAATCGCTCTTGCCATCGCGCAGGCCGCACTGGGCCAGGCAGTCAAACAGCATGGTGCAGCGGGATTTTTGCCGGGCCACGGATTTGAGCTTGTCCTCGAACTTGAGGTAGTTTTTCAGCCAGGGGGTGGCCACGGCGCGCGCTGGCAATCCGGCAACGCTGGTGAAGGTGACCAGGTCTTCCGCTTTTGCCTCGGCCAGCACCTTCTTGAAGTTGGGGTGCGCATCGCACTCTTCCGTCACCGCAAAGGGTGTGCCCAGTTGCACGCCGTCAGCGCCCAGGGCTTGCAGGCGAAGGATGTCCTCGTGGGTGCGGATGCCCCCTGCGGCGATGAGGGCAATCTGTCCCTCCAGTCCCGCCGATTTGAAAAATGCCAGGGTTTCCGGAATCACCTGATCAAATGCGAAGCGCGCGTTGCCCAGATCGTCCACGCGGGCCGCACCCAGATGGCCGCCGGCGTAGTTGGGGTGCTCAATCACGATGGCATCGGGCAGGCGCTTCTTGCGTTCCCATTTTTTGACGATGAGCTGGATGCCACGCGCATCGGACAGGATGGGGATCAGGGCCACCCCGGGGTGATCCTGGGCGAGGTCGGGCAGGTCGAGCGGCAGGCCGGCCCCCACCACCAGGGCATCAATGCCGGAACGTAAGGATTGTTCCACATAGTGTGCGTATTCGCTCACAGCCCGCATGATGTTTACGGCCAGCATGCCCCGCCCCTGGGACAGGGCGCGCGCTGCCACGATTTCGCGATCGAGCGCCTCGAGGTTGGCGGCATCCACGGTGGCACGCGCTTCGGGCGAGTTGCGCAGACCACGGGTGCGCGCCAGCAGGTCGGGGTGATGGTGGCGCAGGTCGATGGATGAAATGGTGCCCAGGCCACCCTGGGCCGCCACGGTGCCCGCCAGGCGATGTGCCGAAACGCCCACGCCCATGCCGCCCTGGACGATGGGCAACAGCGTGCGCCCCTTCAGGATCAAGGGCTTTAGCCCACTGGTTTGCAACAATTGCATTATTCCTTTCCTTTCTGCAGGATCGGTGGAGGTTGCGCTTTTTCGCAGGGCTCCGTTTTGATCCAGATCAAAAACGGACTTTGGGGAGGGCTTCAGGGCGTACGCAGGGCCAGCTGTTTATAGAGGGCGGCATTGATGTCGGAAGGCGTCACGATGCCCACTACGCGCTGGGTGTCGTCCAGGACGGGGATATGGTGGACGGCTTTTTCAGCCAGGATGTGCACCAACGAGGTGATGGGCATGTCGATGGCGGCCGTGACCACGGCCCGGGTCATGATCTGGCCCACCACTTCGGCTTTTTCCGAATGGGTGCCGGGCGTGCGCCGCAACAGGTCGCGCAGGCGCACCCCCAGG
>JAJZHC010000133.1 GCA_021804705.1 Pseudomonadota bacterium | reverse complement strand
TGCACGCAGACCCAGCAGCGCGGCAATGCCCTCCTGGTCCAGCGGCGCATTGGTGATGAGCACCGCAGGAATGGGGTTGTCGGTGTAATGCTGAGCCATGAAGGCTTCTACGATGGTCTGCTCATCCGCATCTTCGGCGTTTTGCGGAAAAAGCGTCTTGTCGCCCAAATGCCGCCCACCCCGGATCATCACGAGATTGAGTGCCACCGCCTGGGCGTCGCGATGAACGGCAATCACGTCAACATCCCGCCCAGGGGTGGTGGAGGACACAGACTGCTTGGACAACACCTGTTGCATCAGGGCAATGCGGTCGCGGTAATTGGCGGCAGTCTCGAAATCCAGAACATCAGATGCGTTTTGCATGGCCACGCGCAAGTCGTCCAGCACCTCGCTTTCGTGGCCACCCAAAAATCGCCGCGCATTCTCGATGTCAGCACCATACTGTGCCTGTCCGATGGCCCCCACGCAAGGCGCCGAACAGCGCTCAATCTGGTGGAGCAAACAAGCCCGCGAGCGATTCTTGAAAACGGCATCCTCGCAGGTGCGCAGGCGGAACAGTTTTTGCAGATGGTTGATGACTTCGCGCGCAGCCCACGCATTGGGATACGGCCCGAAATACTGATGACGCTCGTCCAGCATGCCGCGGTAAAGGCGGATTTGTGGAAATGGATGTGCTGTCAGCTGGATGTACGGATAACTTTTGTCATCCTTGAATAGCACGTTGAAGCGGGGAAGCAGCCCCTTGATGAGATTGCCCTCCAGCAGCAGCGCCTCAGCCTCTGAACCCGTCAGCGTGATTTCCACCCTGGCAATCTGCGACGTCATGAGGTGCGTACGCGGGTTGTCATGCGTTTTCTGAAAATAGGAGCTGACGCGGCGTTTGAGATCGCGTGCCTTGCCCACATAAATCACTTCGCCGGCCGCATTGAGCATGCGGTACACCCCAGGCTGGTTAGGCAGCGTTTTGAGAAACGCTGCCAGGTCAAATTCGCCTGTCATGGCGCGGGGGCGACGTCACCTTCAACAAGCGCGCGCGCTTCGTTCATGACCTGGGCAAACATGGCGGGTGTCAGCCGCCGGGTTTGGGTGTTGTAACGGCTGCAATGATAGCTGTCGAGCAGCTGTTGCCCCGAGGGAAGTGCATGCCGTGCACCATGGCCAAACGGGTAATCCTTGAGGCGCAGCCGGTAGGCGTGCAGCACGGCCTGATGGGCGATCTGACCCAGCGCCAGGATGACGCGGGGGGCCTGCGAAGCAGTCAGTTCGTCAAGCAAATAGTCGTTGCACTGGCGCATTTCCTCGGGCATGGGCTTGTTGGACGGCGGCAGGCAGCGCACCGCATTGGTGATGCGGCAATTGCGCAGCATCAGGTTGTCCGCAGGGTCGAGCCCATCGGGCTGGTTGCTGAAGCCGGCATCAAAAATCGACTGGTAGAGCAGCAACCCCGCATGGTCCCCGGTAAACGGGCGCCCGGTGCGGTTGGCCCCATGCATGCCCGGGGCAAGCCCCACCACCAGGAATGCTGCGGCCGGATCACCAAAAGAAGGAATGGGTGCAGCGAAGTAGTCGGGATGCTTGCGCGAAACCTCGTCCAGAAATGTCGCCAGCCGATGACACCGGCGACAGGCAGGATCAAAGGGGGCGGCCACTGTCATGCGGACTGGCGCACTTCGGGCTGCAGGGTCACGTGCTCAATGCCATGTTCATGGCTGAGCATGTTGAGCGTGCGCTCCAGCACGCCAGGCCAGGCGGTCAGGTTATCCAGTTCCAGGTGGGCCGAGAGCGCCAGCATGCCCGAGGCCAGCGTCCAGATATGCAGGTCATGGACCGAGCTAACCCCTTCGATGGTGGCCAGTTTCTCACCCACCTCATGCAGCGACACTGTGTCGGGCACACCTTCCATCAGGACATGGATGGACTCTGTCAGGATGCGCACGGTGGAATATAGCATCAGCGCTGCTACCACCAGGGACAGAATGGGGTCGATAGGCATCCAGCCCGTCCACCACACGATGATCCCTGCCAGAAGAGCTGCTACAGAGCCCAGAAAATCGCCGATAACGTGAATCATGGCGGCGCGGGTGTTGAGGCCCTGCTCCATGCGCGACAACATCCAGCCGTTGACCCCATTGAGCACGAGGCCCAGAAAGGCCACCAGCATGACGGGCAGCCCGCTGACCGGTGTGGGCGTATTGATGCGCATGATGGCCTCGAATACGATACCCGAGATCACTGCCAGCAAGAGCAATCCATTGAGCAGGGCGGCAATCACCTCGGCCCTCTGCAGGCCGTAACTGTGGCGTTGTGTGGGGGGACGGTTGCCGATCCACACGGCAAAGGTGCCCAGCCCCAGGGAGAGTGCATCAGACACCATGTGCCCCGCGTCGGAGATCAGGGCGAGCGAACCGGACCACCAGCCCGTCAGGGCTTCCACGACCGCAAATGCAGCCGTGAACAGCAGGGCCCAGAGCATGGTGCGCGTGGTATGGGGACGCTCGGCATGATGAAAATGCCCGGCCGGATCGTGGTGCCGGTGCACCTCATGGCGGGGCTTGCGATGATGATGGTGATGATGGCCCAGACTCATGTCGGCAGCATCCGCAACAGGGCCAGCGCCTCTTGATGGCGGGTTTCCAGGTCCAGCCGTGCTGTCAGTGGCCGTGGTGCGAGGCCCGCCAGCCGGCGCTGGCTGTCTGCTGGCGAGTGAAAGCCTTCAAGGCCCTTCACCAGCTGCAGTGCCGCTGGCGCATCGTTGCACAGCAACACCATGTCGCAGCCTGCCACCAGCGCTGCACGCGCACGCTCCGCAGGTGCTCCGGCACCCAGGGCCCCCTTCATGGAGAGGTCATCGCTAAAGATCACGCCATCAAAACCCAGGCTGTCGCGCAGCACGCGCTGCAACCAGAAGGCTGAAAATCCTGCGGGTTGTGCATCAATCGCCGGATAAAGAATGTGGGCTGGCATGATGCCCTCGAGGCCCTCGGCAATCAGGCGCCGGAAGGGAACCATGTCGCACCGTTCCAGCGCTTCCAGATCACGCGGATCCACAGGCAGGTCATGGTGCGAATCCGCCTCGACAAACCCATGCCCCGGAAAATGCTTGCCCACGGCGGCAAACCCGGCAGCGCGCAGACCTCTGCTGAGCGCTGCAGCCAGCAATGCCACAACTTCAGGATCGCTGTGGAAGGCGCGGTTACCAATGACGGCACTGCGCCCATGGTCCACATCCAGTACCGGCGTAAAAGAGAGATCCACCCCATGCCGGTGTAGCTCCCAGGCCAGCACGAAACCTGCCGCTTCAGCCTGGCGCAGTGCCTGCGCACGATCGGCATCAAAGGCCCGGCCGAGCGCAGCCATCGGGGGCAGTTCGGTGAAGCCGCTGCGAAAACGCTGCACCCGCCCACCCTCATGATCCACCGCGATGAGGAGTTCGGGCTTGAGGTCATGTAACTCAGCGGTCAGTGCCTCGAGCTGGTCCGCAGATTGGAAGTTGCGCGAAAACAGGATCAGCCCCCCCACCAACGGGTGGCTGATGAGCGTGCGTTCGGCTGGGTCCGGACGCAGGCCCACAATGTCCAGCATCACCGGGCCGATCACAGACGCTCCAGGATCACGAATGCCACGGCGTGATGTTCTTCATCAGTCACCGAAACATGGGTATGCGTCACCCCGCGCGCCTGTGCAAAGGCCTGCAGGTCGGGATGCATGGCGATGATGGGCGCCCCGTTTTCGTCATGAGCGGTACCGATTTTGCGCCAGGTGACAGGACTGCGAATGCCCGTGCCCATGGCCTTGGAAAACGCCTCCTTGACGGCAAAACGCTTGGCAAGGTAACGAGCCGGTTGGCCGTGGGCGTTGAGGCGCTGTAATTCGAGTGGCGTCAGCAGCTTTTCTGCAAAGCGCGTGCCGTGACGATTCAATGCCTCGCGAATGCGGCGTATCTGCACGGTATCCACCCCGATACCAATGATCATGAAACGGCAACGGCGCCCGTGATGAGCGTCTTCATTTCGCGCACAGCCGATTCCCACCCCACGAACAGTGCTTGTGCCACTATGGCGTGGCCAATGTTGAGTTCGCGCACGTTGGCCAGAGCCGCCACCGGACGCGTGTTGTGGTAATTGAGCCCGTGCCCCGCATTGACGCGCAGCCCCAGACTGGTGCCGTAATCGGCTGCCGTGCGCAGGCGCTCCAGTTCGAGCTTTTGTTGCGCTTCGGTTTCCAGTTCGGCGTAATGCCCGGTGTGCAGCTCAACCGCTGCGGCACCTGCAGCCTGGGCTGCATCGATCTGGGCCTGGTCTGCGTTGATGAACAGCGACACGCGAATGCCGGCATCTCCCAGGATCTGGCAGGCCTTCCTGACGCGTTCGAAATGAGCGACCACATCCAGCCCGCCTTCCGTGGTGATTTCCTGGCGCCGTTCCGGCACAAGGCATGCATCGTGAGGACGTGTCTTGAGGGCGATGGCCAGCATCT
>JAJZHC010000132.1 GCA_021804705.1 Pseudomonadota bacterium | reverse complement strand
GCGTGTTGATTGCACCGGGCCAACTGACGGACTTCACGCCGCTGTATTGCCAGGAAAACTCGGAAGCCGTGGTCAGCCAGTTCGATAAGGATGACGTGGAAAAGGTCGGGTTGGTGAAATTTGACTTTCTGGGGTTGCGCACCCTCACCATCCTGGACTGGGCCGAGCGTCACATCCGCGCCATTCCAGACGACCCCGTGGCGGCCAGCTTCAGGGTTACCGACATTCCCTTGAATGATCCGGCCACCTACGCCCTGTTCGGCTCCGGAAACACCACTGCGGTATTCCAGCAGGAATCACGCACCGCCAAGGATCTGGAAAAGCGTCTCAAGCCCGACAGTTTTGAAGACATCATCGCCCTGATGGCACTCAACCGGCCGGGACCGCTACAGTCCGGGATGGTGGATGACTTCATCAACCGCAAGCAGGGACGCGCCCGCGTGGAATTTTTCCATCAGTCCCTCGAGCCTGTGCTGCGTCCCACCTACGGCGTCATCGTGTACCAGGAACAGGTCATGCAGATTGCCCAGGTGCTGGCCGGTTATACGCTGGGCGCAGCCGACCTGTTGCGGCGGGCCATGGGCAAGAAGGACGCCAAGGAAATGGCGCGTCAGCGCAGCCAGTTCATCGAGGGGGCCACCGAACGCGGCGTGGCAGTGAAACTTGCCACGCAGTTGTTCGACCTGATGGAGAAGTTTGCCGAGTACGGCTTCAACAAGTCGCATTCGGCAGCCTACGCGCTCGTCTCTTACCAGACCGCCTGGCTCAAGGTCCACTATCCGGCTGCCTTCATGGCGGCCACCCTGTCGGGCGACCTGGACGACACGGACAAGGTGGCTATTTTTGTGGAAGATGCGCGCCTCAATGGGCTGGAAATTCTGCCGCCGGACGTGAACGCATCGGGGTATCGCTTCGTGCCGGTGAACGCCAGACAGATCCGTTACGGCCTGGGATCAGTCAAGGGCACAGGCGAATCCGCGGCGCTGGAGATTGAGCGGCTGCGCAAGGAAGGAGGTCTGTTCAAGGACCTGTTCGATTTTTGCCGGCGTACTGACAAGCGCGTGGTCAACCGGCGCGTGGTGGAGGCGCTCATCAAGGCCGGCGCCTTTGACAGCCTGGGCGAAGAACGCGCCACCCTGTACGCCTCCATGGATGACGCCATGGACATGGCCGAGCAGGCGGCGCGCCACACCCATCAGGCCGCGCTCTTTGGTGGGTCCGCCGATGCCGATGCTTCCGCTGCCGTGAACCTGACGGTGGTCGAACCCTGGTCGTCCAGGGAGCAACTGGCGCATGAAAAATCCGTGCTGGGATTCTATTTCAGCGGCCACCCGTTTGCTTCGTATCGCAACGAAGTGGCGGGTTTCGTGTCGCGCCGCCTGGCAGATCTGGTGCCCCATGCCGAGCCGGTGGTGGTGTGCGGCATCGTGGCCAGCAGCCGGGTGCAGCAAACGCGACGTGGACGCATGGGACTCGTGCTGCTGGACGATGGTTCGGCCAAGGTGGAAGTGGCCATTTTCAGCGAGTTGTTTGACGCCGTGCGCGGGTTGGTGCGCGAAGACCAGTTGCTGGTGGTGGAGGGCAAGGCCTCGCTCGATCATTTCACGCAATCCGTGCGCCTGACGGCGGATGTGGTGCTGTCGCTGGCCCAGGCGCGAGAGCGGCATGCCCGCGGTCTGCGCCTCAAGATGAATGGCCAGGCGGATGCGGCACGGCTTGCTGCCATCCTCAAACCCTTTACGCCCGGTGATTGTCCTGTGCGCCTGCAGTACGCCAATGCACAGGCCCTGTGCGAAATCGACCTGCCGCCCGCGCGCCTGGATGAAGCGCTACTGGCCGAACTCAATGCCTGGCTGAGTGAAGACAACGTTCGGGTGGTGTACCGCAACGACGCCTAGGCGTCGTTGCGGCTACTTGATGCGCAGCCCCGGTGTGGCGCCGCTGTCCGGGGAGAGCAGGTACAGCCCGGTGCCATCGCCTGCTGCCAACACCATGCCCTGGGATTCGCCAAAGCGCATCTTGCGCGGGCTGAGGTTGGCCACCATGACCGTCAGGCGCCCTACCAGCTGCTCTGGCGTGTAGGCACTTTTGATGCCCGCAAACACCGTGCGTTGACCCACGCCAATGTCCAGGGTGAGCTTGAGCAACTTGTCGGCTTCCACTACGGCTTCGGCCGCCACGATGCGTGCCACACGCAGGTCGATTCTGGAAAAATCGTCAATACCGATGGTGTCGGCCACGGGCGGCAGGGTTGGGGCGGCCGGGCTGGGCGCGGGGGTCTCGGCGATCAGGGTTTCCTGGCTTGCCGTCACCAGCGCTTCGATCTTCTTGGGGTCCACGCGCGTGATGAGGTGCTGATAGGGCTTGATGTGATGGCCCAGCATGGCAGCGCCAGCGTGGGCATCACTCCAGGACAGGGCAGGGATGTCGAGAAACGCTTCCACCTTTTCGGCCAGCACCGGCAGGACTGGCTTGAGAAACAACGTCAGTAGCCGGAAAATTTCCAGGCAGGCTGTGCACACCTGCTGCAGCTCGTCGTTGCGCGCCACATCCCGGGCGAGGTCCCAGGGCTTGATGCCGTCCACAAACTGGTTGGCTGCATCGGCCAGGACCATGATCTCGCGCAGTGCCTTGCCGTATTCGCGTGCATCGTAGAGGTCGGCGATGGCCCCGGCTTCGGCATAGAAGCGATGGATCAGCGGCACGGCAGTTTCCGTCAGCGTGGTGGCCAGAACGCCTTCAAAGCGCTTGGTGATAAATCCGGCGGTGCGGCTGGCGATGTTGACGTACTTGCCCACGAGGTCGCTGTTGACCCGCGCCACGAAGTCGTCCAGGTTGAGGTCGATGTCGTCCATGCTGGCATTGAGTTTGGCCGCATAGTAATAGCGCAGGTATTCGGGATCCAGGTGCTTGAGGTAGTTGCTGGCGGTGATGAACGAGCCCCGGCTTTTGGACATTTTCTGCCCGTTGACGGTCAGGAAACCATGCACGAACAGCTGTGTGGGCGTGCGATAGCCCGCGCTTTCCAGCATGGCGGGCCAGAACAGCGAGTGGAAGTAAAGGATGTCCTTGCCGATGAAGTGGTAGAGCTCGGTGCTGCTGTCCTTTTCCCAGAAAGCATCAAAGTCCAGACCGCGATCCGTGGCCAGCTTTTTGAAGGTGCCGATGTAGCCGATGGGCGCATCCAGCCACACATAGAAGAATTTGTCCGGGGCTCCGGGAATCTCGAAGCCAAAGTAAGGCTTGTCACGGGAAATGTCCCAGTCAGTGAGCCCGGATTTGAACCATTCGTCCAGCTTGTTGGCGGCTTCCACGGGAATGGTGCCGGAGCGGGTCCACTGGCGCAGGAAGGTTTCGCATTCACCCAGAGCAAAAAAGTGGTGCTCGGAAGTGCGCTCCACAGGGCGTGCCCCCGAGACCACGGATACCGGGTCGATCATTTCCGTCGGGGCATACGAGGCGCCGCATACCTCGCAGTTGTCGCCGTACTGGTCCTTGGCGTGGCAACGCGGACATTCGCCCTTGATGAAGCGGTCGGGCAGGAACATGTTGCGCACCGGGTCGTAGAGCTGCTCAATGGGGCGAACCCTGATCAGCCCGGCAGCTTTCAGCCGATTGTAAATTTCGGAAGCGTATTCGCGCGTTTCGGGGCTATGCGTGCTGTAGTACAGGTCGTGCGCAATGTGGAATCCGGCAAAGTCCTGCATGTGTTCACGGCGCGCCTTGTCAATCATCTGCTCGGGCGTGATGCCCTGGGCCTCGGCGGCCAGCATGACGGGGGTGCCATGGGTGTCGTCGGCACAGATCAGGTAGACGGTATGCCCCCGCATACGCTGATGCCGTACCCAGATGTCGGTCTGGATGTGTTCGACCATATGGCCAAGATGGATGCTGCCGTTGGCATACGGCAATGCGCTGGTGACGAGGAGGGTGCGGCTCATGTGAAGGCGAATGCCCAAGTAAAGCTGCTAGTGTATCAACCTCCTGCTGTAATTTCGATACTGGGACTATAATCACTGGCTGGAATGATCCAATCGTTGGGAAAATCCGATCACTGGAAGGGAACTCATGGCTATTACTGACAAGGAAGTGGAAGCGCTGGTCAAGGACCAGATCGATCCCAATACCGGCAAGACGCTGGGTAGCGCCAAGGCGCTGCGCCAGCTCAAGGTGGAAGGCGGCGCGGTGACCGTGGATCTCGTGCTGGGCTACCCGGCGCGTACCCTGGGTACCGCCGTGCGCGAAGCGCTCACGACAACGCTGCAAAAACTTCCGGGCGTGACGGACGTGACGGTTCAGATCGACTGGCGCATCAAGGCACATGCCGTGCAGGCCGGGCTCAAGCCGCTGGCAGGCATTCGCAATGTCATCGCCGTGGCTTCCGGCAAGGGTGGGGTGGGCAAATCCACCACCACGGTCAACCTGGCGCTGGCGCTGGCAGCAGAAGGCGCGCGCGTGGGGATTCTGGATGCAGACATCTACGGGCCTTCGCAACC
>JAJZHC010000131.1 GCA_021804705.1 Pseudomonadota bacterium | reverse complement strand
CGTCCTGAAAGGACTGGACCCCTGAAACCCCGATGGCTCCAATCATTTCTCCCTTGTTCATGAGGGGAACCCCGCCTTCGATGGGGGTGGCCTGGGGCAGGTTGAGCATGATGGTGCGCCCACCCAGCACGGCTTCCTCGATTTTTTTGGTGGGCCGGCGAAAGAGGTAGGCGGTCCGGGCTTTTTGCTGGGCGACTTCGATCGAACCCAGCTGGGTGTAATCCATGCGCTCCAGCAACATCAGGTGCCCGCCTTCATCCACGATGGCAATCACCACGTTCCAGTTGTTCTCTTCGGCCTTGGCTCGGGCAGCGTTGGCGACTGCCCTGGCATCGGCGAGTGAAAGTGCAGGTTTGATATACATGGAAAATACTCCTGATAGGCGCGGGAACGATGGATGGATTTTACCGAAGATCAGAATTCGCCATGAAAGCGGATACCGTAAACGTTGATGGGGCCACGCGCCTGATTGTAGGCGGGATTGTTGATATTCTGCCAATCCAGGGTGATGTGTACGCCGCGCACGATGCCGAATTTGTAGTAAGTTTCCAGCACGGCCTCTGGGGCATACACCAGAAAACCATCACCGATGAAAAGGTCGTAGTTGCCGGCTTGCAGGAAAGCCTGTCGGGCCTGATTGATTTGATTGCGCGCGAAGCCCACGCCAATGCCGTCCTGTGATCTGTCCCAGAGCTTGCCATCCAACACCACCCCTGCGCTGGCGCTGCTGTCGGCTTCGGTGAAGGCCATGGTTTCATAATGGCCGCCACTCCAGAACGCACGGGCAAACAGACCCACCTCAGGCGACAGGGCCTGCTGCAAGTTCAGCCCGGCGCCACCACGCTTGGCGTCGTTCTTCGGAGCATCCTGGATGTATACCCCGGTCTGGTTGAGAAACTGCGTATAGTCGGCAAGCCGCATGCGCCCCTGGTAGGCCAGAAACTTGAGCGCCCCGCTCTGCCAGCGCCGCTCCAGTTCCCAGTTGACGCCAAAATGCTGGCCAATGGAACCGTCAATTTCCAGCTGGTTGGGCAGGCGTGGCATGGCAAACCAGCCCGCGCGGGTGGACCAGTCATCCCATTGCAGTTCGGAGGCCATACCCCAGGTGTAGCCACGCGCATCGGCGGCAAAATCGTAGGCGCAATGCGTCATGAAACACCAGTTGAGAAACTGGTCATCGCTCTTGTGCGCGTAGGCATTGTCGTCAAAAAGGCCCAGCAGGTCCACTTTCCCTACCGTCAGGTTAAGGTGCCGCTGCGTGGCTTCGTGGGCAAACTGAAGGCTGTCTGCTTCGATTCCCTGCGCGTCTCCGCCCAGGTTCCAGGTATGCCTGACAAATCCCAGCGCAATGTAGGAGACAAAACGGTTTTCCATGATGCGCTGCATGTCGTTGTTGGTGAGCGCTGCAAGCCCCCCCGCATTGCTCAAGGGAATACCGCGGATGGTTTCCACGCGCATCCAGGCTTCGGTACCCTGTCCCAGGTCGTAACCCAGGTTAATCCCCATCACGCTGGAGTAGGAGCGCTCGGCAGCAGAGCTCATGCTGTTGGGGCCATCGGGGCGCGCGGAAGGAAAACTGCCGTGATACTGCCCAATGAGCGTCTCGTCCATGTGAAGTGCCCAGGACGGGTCCGTCTCGGCAGCCAGCGCCACCGAGGAGGCCAGAAGCACGGCAAGGCATGGGTAGAAATAACGCATCAGTCGAAGGGAACTTCAAATATGCTCTTGATGGTCCAGCGATCGGAGGCTGGCGTCAGTCCCCGACCAATGCCCAGATTGAATACCCAGGGTTTGCGATCCACGTCCACGGCCAGAAACAGCGTGTGCCCCTGATCTGCGAAGGGCAGAGGATTATTGACGCTGCCCAGATCCGCATAATATTCGAATCCAGCTGCCAGTCCTTGCGCCACGTTGCGCGACACCTTGAACGAGGGAGAAAATTCAGGCCCCCCCTGGCGGTATCCCGCACGCAATGGATAGTCCAGTGCCGGATTGGTGACAAACAACCAGTCCGGCGTGCGGATACCCAGAATGGGACGCAGCTCAATGGTATTTTGATACTGTTCGAATTGTGGTTTCACCGCTGACACTTCCACGTTCAACCCGTAAAAATACCCCCCCGTCTCAGGCGCCTGCTGGGGAATCCATTTCAGGCGCACCCGGGGACCTGCAAAAGCTGTCGTGCCCTGCGCATCATGTACGACAGGAAGATACAGCCCCGCTTCCAGCGTTTCGGTCAAGCCATAACTGATCTCGGGCGTGCCCCGGTAGCCATGCACATTCTGAATTTCTCCGGGATATTCCTGCGCAGACACTCCGGAGGGCGTGGAATTGAAATGCAGCTCAAGTCCCCACTGGCCCGGCTTGTTGATGCTATCGTCATAGACCTGGATTTCGTCCTGCAACGTGGCACAAGCAGGGCCTGCCACCAGCAACCATAACATGCCAGGAATGAAGCTTTTGTGAAAAGATCCGGCTCCGTTTTTCATAGGGTCGGCGCGGTCATCCATTGCAGTTCAGACGGAAAGAAAAATCCCCCGCTCATTGCTGAGTCGAGGGATTGCAAGCATCAGTGGGCCCCAAATGTGTTCTGGTCTGCCCTCAGGAAGGAATATGGGCCAGAATGCCATCCACGCTTTTTTTGGCATCACCAAACAGCATGCGGGTATTTTCCTTGAAGAAAAGCGGATTATCCACCCCGGCATACCCCGTGGCCATGCTGCGCTTGAACACCACCACCGTTTTGGCTTTCCATACTTCCAGCACCGGCATGCCGGCGATGGGGCTACCCGGATCATCCTGGGCGCTGGGATTGACAATGTCGTTGGCGCCCACCACCAGCACGGCATCCGTTTCGGGGAAATCGGCGTTGATTTCATCCATCTCAAGCACGATATCGTAGGGCACCTTAGCTTCGGCCAGCAACACATTCATGTGCCCCGGCAGGCGTCCTGCCACCGGATGGATGCCAAAGCGCACCTTGACCCCCTTGGCGCGCAGGCGCTTGGTGATTTCGCTGATCACACCCTGGGCTTGGGCCACGGCCATGCCATACCCTGGCACGATGATCACTTCCTTGGCGTCCACCAGCAGTTGCGCGGTTTCCTCGGCGCTGATGGCCACCACCTCGCCTTCTGGCGCCGCAACACTGGAGGTGCCGCCACCCGTGCCAAAGCCACCCAGAATGACGCTGATGAAACTACGGTTCATGGCACGGCACATGATGTAAGACAGGATGGCACCGCTACTGCCCACCAGGGCGCCCGTTACAATGAGCAGATCGTTGGAGAGCATGAAACCCGTCGCCGCCGCAGCCCAACCGGAATAACTGTTGAGCATGGATACCACCACCGGCATGTCTGCCCCGCCGATGGACATCACGAGATGGATGCCAAAGAGGAAAGCTATGGCCGTCATCACGATCAGCGGCGTCAGGCCACTGGTACCCTCGGAACCCAGGAAAACGCTGCCCAGATAGAACACTACCAGCAGGCCAGCCAGGTTCATCCAGTGACGCGCAGGCAGCATCAGGGGCTTGCCGGAAATGGAGCCGCGCAGTTTTCCAAAGGCGATGATGGAACCGGTAAAGGTTACCGCACCAATGAAGATGCCCAGATAAATCTCCACTTCGTGGATGGTTTTTTCGGCACCCGCAAGATGTGCATTGGGGTCGAGGTAGCTGGAATAGCCCACCAGAGTGGCCGCAAGCCCCACAAAACTATGCAGTACCGCAACCAGTTCGGGCATCTGCGTCATTTCAACCCGTACCGCCAAAACCCAGCCAGCCACAGCGCCAACCAGAATTGCGGGAATCAGCAGTGCGTAACCCGTCACCTGCGCACCAATCACGGTCGCCAGGATGGCGATGGCCATCCCCAGAGCGCCATAAAAGTTTCCTCGCCGCGCGGTCTCCTGCCGGGACAAGCCGCCCAGACTCAAAATGAACAGGATCGCTGCTGCGATGTAAGAAACCGTCATCAATCCGTTTGCCATGTGTCGGTCCTCAATCTTTACGGAACATATTCAACATGCGCTGGGTGACGCGAAAGCCACCGGCGATGTTGATGGTTGCAATCAATACGGAAAATACCGCCAATACCATGACCAGCGAATCGGGGCTGGAGACCTGCAGCAGCGCGCCGATCACGATGATGCCGCTGATGGCGTTGGTCACACTCATGAGTGGTGTGTGCAATGCCGGCGTCACATTCCACACCACTTGATAGCCCACGAAGCAGGCCAGCACGAATACGGTGAAATGCGGCAGGAAGGCGGGCGGGGCGTAGGCACCAATCGCACCAAACACCAGGATGCCCAGCACGGCAATGGTGACGAGCGTGCTGCTCTTGGTGGGTGGCGAAGGCTCGCCGTGCTTGGGTGCTGCCACCGGTGCTGCGGCAGGCTTGGCCGGGGCAATGGCCGGCACCTTCAACGGCGGGGCGGGCCAGGTGAGCGCACCGTTATGGATCACGGTAGCGCCACGAATCACGTCGTCTTCCATGTTGACCACGATCTGGCCGTCCTTGGCGGGCGTGAG
>JAJZHC010000130.1 GCA_021804705.1 Pseudomonadota bacterium | reverse complement strand
ATCCCCCGCGCCGATGGATTGCCCCACCAGGGTAGTCCCGGCAAGGGCTATGCCGATGGCCGGCAGGTAGGACACCGAGGTCAGCATCATCACGATCTGTGTGGCCGCACCGTCCACGGGGCTCAAGCGCACCTGCATCAACTGGAACAGCGCCAGCCCGATGACATCCATGGCGGGAAAAAGGCCCGTGGGCACGCCCAGCGCCACCACCCTGCGTACCCCCGGCCAATCAGGTTTCCAGGTGTTGCGGGTATCAAACTCGGACTGGAAGCGGCGATCCAGAAACACCACCAGGGCCAGCATCGCGCCCACTCCCAGCGCCACGCTGCTGGCGATGGCGGCACCGGCAATGCCATACCCCAGCCTGAACATGAATAGTTCGTTGAGCACGGCATTGGTGAGTGCCACCACCACCATGTTCCAGAAGGTATAGCGCGGGCGTCCGATGCCGTTGAAAAAGGAATTGAGGGAATACAGGATAGCCGACACCGAACCACCCAGCATGCGCGGCACCCAGAAATCCCCTGCGAGGCTCAGTACCTCGGGTTTCAGTCCAAACCAGGACAGGAGTGCCGGACCCTGCCACGCCGCGATCATGAACAGCGGCGTGGTCATCAACCCTCCCCACACGCCGCACCAGGCCGCATGGGCGGCATCGCTGCGGCGCCCGGCACCAAAGGCCTGGGCCACAAGGGTCTGCACCCCCATGCCAACACCCCCCAGCACCAGAAAAAACACGAAGATCAGGAAATAGCAGGCCCCCACCGCTGCGAGGGCATCCGTGGAGAGACGTCCGATAAACCAGGTATCGGTAAGATTGAGCACCACCTGCAGGCTGCTGTTGAGGAACAGGGGCAGGGCGAGTGCCGTCACGGCCTTCAAATCCACATGGCGGCGGCCCTGGGCATCCAGACGCACGGCTGGCAGCTGCACCTCAGCCATGGTGCAGCAACTTCGGGCTCAGCAACAGCATGCCCCCCAGCACCACGGCATTGAGCACCCCGGTCCACAGAAACAGCTCGGGTATGGTCTGGCCGCGTGCCAGCAGCAGCATGGCCAGCAGGGAAGCCCCCACCATGAACAGGGCGTTGAGCATGTTGGTAGTGCCCATCATGCGGGCGCGTTGCGCTTCCTGTGAGCGGGTTTGAATCAGCACATACAACGGCACGATGTAGGCCCCGGCACACAGTCCCATCAGGGCGGTGTCGGCCATCACGTGCAGCCCGCGAAAGCTGGCCATGAAGGCCTGCACATCGTAGGTGCCGGGACCAGCGATGGCCCCGTGGGCCGTGGCCAGATCCATGGCAAAGAGCGTCATGCCCGCCCCGCCCAGCGGAATCAGGCCAAGCCCCAGCCGTCCGCGGACCAGTCCACCCAGCAAGGAGCCTGCTCCTACGGCGAGCGTCAGCACGGTCCACAGCAGGGTTACCACCGCTTCGGTCCCGCCCAGGGTGTCGCGGGTGTAGGCAGGAAACTGGGTCAGGAAGGTGGCGCCGTAAAACCAGAACCAGGAATTCCCCAGCATGGCCACCAGCACCACGCGGTCACGAGCTGCCTCAGCCAGATGACGCCAGGCTTCGCGCAGCGGGTTGAAACTCAGCCGGAGTTGGGGCATCAATGAGGGGGCCGGGGGAATCAGCCGGCTGAAGCCATAACCCGTCAGCGCCATGACAACCACCAGTCCCGCCACCCACCACCGCCCGGCATCGCCCTGGGCCATCAACAACCCACCCAGATTGGTGCCCAGCAGGATGGCGGCAAAAGTGCCCATCTCGATCCAGCCATTGGCTGGCATCAATGCCTCAACGGGCAAGTGCTGTGGCAACAGGGCAAATTTGAGTGGCCCGAAAAAGGTGGAATGGCAGCCCAGAAGAAAGATCACCAGCAGGATCCAGCCCACCTGGTGCGTCAGCAGGGCCAGCGCCCCCACTCCCATCAACCCGATCTCGAGCACCTTGATGAGACGGATGAGACGCGCCTTGTCCCACTTGTCGGCGCATTCTCCCGCTGTCACGGAAAACAGCAGGAAAGGCAGGATGAACAGGGCCGCGATGGCGTTGACCAGAAGCTCGGGGGCGATCCCTGCAAAGGACCGGGCCTCGAAGGCCACCATCAGGATGAAGGCATTCTTGTAGAGGTTGTCGTTGAAGGCACCGCAAAACTGCGTGGCAAACAATGGCCCAAAGCGACGCTGCCACAACAGGCTCAACGACAGACCACTCGTGCGAATTTGCGTTTGCCCACCTGCAACACACCGCTCATGCCGGCCTTCAGACAGAGCGCCTTGTCCGAAACGCGCTCCCCGTCGAGTTTCACGCCGCCCGCCTCGATCATGCGCAGGGCTTCAGAGGTGCTGGCCGTCAACCCCGACTGCTTCAACACCTGGGCGATGGGCAGCCCAGCCGCGCCCACGGCGAGGTCGATTTCAGGAACGTCGTCGGGAATCGCGTTGCCACGAAAGCGTGCTTCAAAGTCGGCCAGAGCCTGCTGCGCGGCTGGCGCACCATGAAAGCGCGTGACGATTTCCTGTGCCAGCAGCACCTTGATGTCGCGCGGGTTGCGCCCCTCGTCCACCTCGCGCTTCCAGCGCGCCAGGGTTTCCAGCGATTCGAAAGACAGCAATTCCAGATAGCGCCACATGAGCGTGTCCGAGATGGACATGAGCTTGCCAAACTGGTCTTTGGCAGGCTCGTTGATGCCAATGAAGTTGTTCATGGACTTGGACATCTTGTTGATGCCGTCGGTCCCCTCCAGCAGCGGCATGGTCAGGATGCATTGCGGCGTCTGCCCGTAATGCTTCTGCAGCTCGCGCCCCATCAACAGGTTGAACTTCTGGTCGGTGCCCCCCAGTTCGAGGTCGGCCTTGAGGGCCACCGAGTCGTAGCCCTGCACCAGCGGATAGAGAAATTCGTGCAGGGCGATGGGCTGCAGCGCCTTGTAGCGCTTGGAGAAGTCGTCCCGCTCCAGCATGCGGGCCACGGTGTGGGTGGCCGCCAGCCTGATCATGCCCGCCGCCCCCAAAGGGTGCATCCAGGTGGAATTGAAAGCGATCGTGGTGCGCGCCGGGTCGAGAATCCTGAACACCTGCTCTTGATAGGTGGCCGCATTGGCCACGACCTGCTCGGGAGTGAGCGGCGGGCGCGTGGCATTGCGCCCTGTGGGGTCGCCGATCAGGCCCGTGAAGTCACCAATCAGAAAAGTGACGTCATGGCCCAGATCTTGCAGTGTCTTGAGCTTGTTGATGAGCACGGTGTGCCCCAGATGCAAGTCGGGCGCGGTGGGGTCAAACCCCGCCTTGACCCGCAGGGGTCGCCCCTGTTGCAGGCGTTCCACCAGTTCGGCTTCGGGCAGGATTTCATCGGTGCCGCGTTTGATTTCGTTGAAGGCCCTATCGAAACTCATCGCACCGATCCTTGTTGAAAAAAGCGGTAAATTTTTATTACACCTTGATATTGCATGGGAATTTGTGATGAACCCTGGTTTCTGCTAGACTCGACGCGATGAAATACATCAAAATTTGCGCCCAAGCGCTTAATCGTTGGATTTTAACGCAAAAATCGACCGTGAAGGCTTCTGATTCCCGTCTCAGCGGGATGGTGGCCACCGTGTTGATGATGGTGTTTGGCGTCGCCACGGCCTTTGGCATCACCCCAGGTACCACCACCCGGATGGTGCCCATCAGTCCCGTTATCGAGGACATCACCCAGGCCAACCTCACGCCGGTAGCCACCCCGGGCATCTACACCCAGCAGGAACAAATCCGCAGCGGCGACACCCTGGCAGCCCTGCTGTTCCGCATGGGCGTGGATGATCAGGTTGCCCTCGAATTCATCCGCACCAACCCCCTGGCGCGCAGCATCTACCAGCAAATGTCGCCAGGCAAGCCCATCAGGATTCAACGGCGCGCCAATGGCGATCTTGTCACCCTGCGCTTTCCCCGCACTGAAAACAAAACCCTGGTCATCGAACGCGTGGGTGAACAGTTTCAGGCCTCTGAAGTGCCCGTGGGCAGCCTGCACCGGGTGGTCCAGGCTTCCGCCACCATCCAGAGTTCACTCTTTGCTGCGGCAGACAGTGCAGGCATTCCTGACAGCGTGACCCACCAGTTGAGTCGCCTGTTCTCCACGGATGTCGATTTCCGTAATGACCTGCGCACCGGTGATACCTTCTCGGTGATTTATGAAGCGTCCCAGGACGACTTTGACCAGATCAAGGCCGGTCGCATCCTCGCCGCAGAATTCGTCAACAAGGGTGTGGTCACGCGCCGCGTATTCTTCGACGGCGCCAATGGCGGCGACTACTACACGCCTGATGGCAAGGGTGTGCGCGCGTCTTTCCTGCGTTCGCCCATCGAGTTTTCTCGGGTCACCTCGGGCTTCAAGGCCGAGCGCTTTCACCCCATCCTCAAAACCTGGCGCGCCCATCAGGGCATCGACCTTGGGGCCCCCACGGGGACACCGGTGGTTTCCGTGGCCGACGCCACGGTGGCCTTTGCCGGATGGCGCAATGGTTACGGCAACGTCATCGAACTGCGCCACGCCAACAACA
>JAJZHC010000129.1:3861-4592 GCA_021804705.1 Pseudomonadota bacterium | reverse complement strand
AATTGATCAAACAGGCGCGTGATATCGCCACCCGTTTCGCGATGCAGGCTTGTGGCCACGATAAAGGTTTTGAGATCGGCCAGGGGCACGCGGGCGCCCAGGTGGTTCAATGCCATCGGCAGCCCGGCGCCAAATCCGATTTCTTCCGTGGTGATGCGCAGCTCTCCCGCCAGCGGTTCACGCAGTTCGGTGCTGGCCAGTTCCAGGGCGCGTGGCAGATCATGGCCGGCGCGCAACGCCCGACTGATGAAATCGAGGGCATCTGGAAATTGGAGGGCCATGCGACGCAGCCGTCGCTGTCCGGCAAGGCGACGCAGCAGGGCCATATGGCGCATCTTCCAGGATTCCAAGCCAGGAGCGGCGCGCATTGGCGGGGGGGCGGGGGCCAGCGGCATGGGCTCGTGGTCCCACTGTGCCAGTCGGGAGCGCAGGTGGCGACGCGGTCCAAAACGCTCGTTCCACCACCAGGCCAGCCCTTCCAGCAACAACAGGACAAGGAGGAAGAGGGACAGCGTAAAGACCCACAGCGCCGGGCTCATGAGGCCTGTTCCCAGGGAACGCCATAGAGTTCCAGGCGATCGGCAAACACCGAGGGGGACCTGGTGGCCACGAATGCGCCTTCGATGCGCTTGTTGTGACGGTGCTTATGGGTCGTGAACACGTAACGCTCTCGTGTTTGCAGATGCCCCTGTTTGCGCCCACACAGTTCCGAGATAGAAGTGATCTTCCTG
>JAJZHC010000129.1:0-3851 GCA_021804705.1 Pseudomonadota bacterium | reverse complement strand
GCCGATCTGGGACCGCACGTTATTTTCAGACAGCCCCCCGTGGCCCAGGGCCACCATGTTTTCCAGGCGGATCAGAGCGTCTTCGGGAGAGTTGGCGTGCAAGGTGGTGAGCGAGCCTTCATGACCGGTGTTCATGGCCTGCAACATGTCCAATGCCTCGGCGCCCCGCACTTCGCCCACGATCAGCCGATCGGGGCGCATGCGCAAGGCGTTGCGCACCAGGTGGCGTGGCGTGATTTCACCTTGCCCTTCGAGATTTGCCGGCCGTGTCTCGAGGCGGACCACATGGGTTTGGTGCAGGCGCAGTTCCGCGGCATCTTCGATGGTGATGAGGCGTTCGTGGGGAGCAATGAATCCCGATAGGGCGTTGAGCAGCGTGGTTTTGCCGCTGCCTGTCCCTCCCGAGATCAGAATGTTGAGGCGGGCATGCACGTAGCTGATCAGCAGATTGCCCATCTCCTGGTTCAGGCTGCCGTGCGCGATCAGGTGCTCCAGGGTGAGTGGAGTGGGGCCGAAGCGACGTATCGACAGCATCGGGCCGTCCAGTGCCAGCGGAGGAATGATGGCGTTGACTCGCGAACCGTCGGGCAGGCGCGCATCCACCATGGGGCTTGATTCGTCGATGCGGCGCCCCACGCGGGAGACGATTTTGTCGATGGTCCGGATGAGATGGTGGTGGTCCTCAAACGATCGGGGTTCTAGGATCAGCCTTCCACGTCGTTCCACATAGATCTGGCCTGGGCCATTGACCAGAATGTCTGAAATTTCCGGATCCTGCAGCAGGGGCTCCAGCGGTCCCAGTCCCAGCATCTCGTGCTGGATGTCCTCCACCAGTTGGCGGTGTTCTATGGCATTGATGGTGGGCCGCTCTGCCAGGAGGCAGCCCTCAATCCACGACTTGACTTCGCTGCGCTGGCGTTCCGGGGCAAGCGCCTGAAGGCGGGCAAGATCATAACGGTCCAGCAGTTGATGGTGGATTTTGGAGCGAAGTGCGGATAGTGATTTCATGGGAATTGCAGCTCACAGGTGTTGTGGGTTCCAGCGCCATTGCTTTTTCCACCAGCGTTGCAACAGACCGCGTGGCGGATTGCCCATGGGTTCTGGTGCCGGGATGAGCGTGCGGGCCAGGGCAATCAGGCTTTGGCTGATGGGGTGGAAGGGGGCCTGGTACCAGAGGACGTACCCGCCCGTGATGCATTCGCGTACCAGTGCTGCGTCTTCGGGAATGTGGTGCACGATGTGGGTGCCCAGGGCACGATCCAGCGTTTTGGGATGTGGTTCGTCCAGTGCATTAACCCGATTGAGTATGGGCAGTATGCGCAAAGGATCGATGCCTTGCGCAATCAGGGCGCTGAGCAGGCGTCGCCCGTCCCTGACCATGGGAAGCGTGGTTTGCAATACCGGCAGCAAGCAATCGGCAACACGCAGTAGTGCCATCATCCTGGCGTCCATTGCGCGTCCGCCATCCACCAGAACGCAGTCAAAACGCGAACGTGCCGCTTCCAGTATGGCCGGCCACCCATCGCGGGGCAGCGTCCCGTCCAGCAGAGGGTGCTCTGTTGCGGCCAGCACGCCCAGACGGGGTTGCGGCCAGAGCAGTGCCGATTCCAGAAGTGCCTCGTCGAAGCGTTCGGGGTGGTGCAGCAGATCACCCAGCGTGGCTTTGGGCTCGCTCGGAGACAGCATCAGCGCAGCGTCGCCAAAAGGGTGAACCCCATCGATTACCAGCACCTTGAGCTGCCAGCGCAGCGCCAGAAGGCAACCCAGTTGCGTCGTCAGAAAAGTGGTTCCCACGCCACCCTTGCAACTGAAGAGCACGAGGATGCGGCCGCGTGGGTGTGAGGCGGGCGTCATGCCGTTGATCCGGAAAGGGCCCCTGCGCTTTCCAGGGGCAGGGTCACCGTGGAAAGAGGCAGCAACAGTTGAAAGACATTGCCAAAAATGCCGATCGGCAAATAGGACAAAGGCTGGCACGGAGATGTGCCGGGGGTGCACAGGCTGGCCTGGACGGCTGAAACGCAGGGGCTGATGCCCTGGGCACAATTGGACTGATTGAGTGCGATGTTGGAGGGTGGGGCCGTGGCAGTGAGCGAACCAAAATCGCCCGTCATGAACTGAATCAGGACCGTGCCGCTGGTGATTTCACCCACGCCCGGAAAGGACACGGTGCCGCTACTCGTTCCGGGTTGCAATACGGCATCGTAAGGGATGTATGGGTTAAATCCCTGAACAGCTGCATCCCGCGCAGCGCGGCGGGTGACTTCCTGCGCCGAATTCCAGACAAGCAGGACACGGCCCAGTTCCATGATCCCAAATAGCAGGGTCAGCATCAGAGCGGCCACCAGGGCAAACTCCACGCTCGTGGCACCCTTTTCGCGAAGTTCAGTTGCTGGCATAGCGATAGAGCGCCGAGGTGTTGAGGGTGATGCGGTAGCCGCTGTCCGCATCGATGATCGTGAAGCCCGCGCCGGCTGGTAGCGGAAAATAGAAGGGCAGCCACGAGCCGAGATTGGGCAGCGGTAAGGTAATGTTGGTTTGCACATAACCCAGCTTGGCATCCACTGCAACAGTGGAACCTGGCACGCAATAGGCGGGCGGTGCGGCAAAGGGGTTGAAGGCGAAGTCCAGGCAAACCATGGCGATGTTGGCGCTCTGGACATTGGTCAATCCGCCGCTGCGGATGTCCTGAAGCATCTGAGCCGTGATGCCGGGCATGCGTTGCCCCAGCTGGTTGGGTGGTGCAAGGCTGAGTGCCCGAGCGCCCTCCTGGGCCGCTTTTTGCAGTACGTTCTGGGTCCAGTACAGCCGGCCGAATTCCGTGATAAAGGCACAGAGCGTCACCAGTAATGGCAGTAGCAAGGCCAACTCCACCGTGGCCGTGCCACTCTGGCTTCGATGGGTGTAATCGGTAGGCTTGGAAATTGTGAACAAGGGGGCAGACCTTAGCGATAGAGCAATGGGGGTGTGGGCGGCACATATCCTGCCACCGCATATCCGAAAGGCGTCATGGCTGCTGGCGAAGCAATCCCCAGCAGGCTGAAAACCTGGGCAAAGTAAGGCGTGAGTGCGGCTTGCGCGCCGGTATCCACTTCCAGGTATTGCAGGCCGGTGGCATCCACCACACCGGTGCTGGCACTGTTGTTGGTGGCCCCCACGAAGGAGCAGTCTGACACCAACGGACTCCAATGCAAGGCCGTGACGCTGCCGCCGCGCAAAGCGCTGCTGGCGCTATTGGCATTGGCACAGGTTCCCAGACGAAAAGTGGCCTGGCTGGGGTTCAGCGGCGTGTTCTGTTCCAGTACCAGCCGGTATTGGGCCAACACAGCCTGGGCTTCCAGTACGGCATTCAGCGTGCCCGTCACCGTGTTGTCCAGCTGTCGCGCACCTGCCAGCGCCGCGGCGTCCGCGGCAGTCTGCAGCGTGCCGCGCGCGAGGTAAAGACGCGACAGGTCCAGCGCCATGGCGATAAATGCCACCAGCACCATCAACACGGTCATCAAGGTCAAGGTCACGCTACCGGATTGCCTTCTCATGGCTTGCCCTCAAGGCGTCCTCCCAGCGTCCGCTCCAGGACGCCAGGTTCGCGATAATGGTCTGTGGGCAGATCCGGCAGCGTATTGCTGGGGCCCACCAGGTGCGGGGTGACCACAAACACCAATTCGGATTTGTCAGTCTGGAAATTGGGACTGCGAAACAGTGCACCCAACAACGGAATCTCACCCAGAAACGGCATGGCATTGAGCGTGGCGTTTACGTTATTGCGTACCAGTCCGCCAATCACGAAATGCTCGCCGTCCTTGAGTTGAACAGTGGTGCTGGCGCGGCGCGTTGTGAAGGAGGGCAGGATGGTG
>JAJZHC010000128.1 GCA_021804705.1 Pseudomonadota bacterium | reverse complement strand
TCTTCGATCTTGCCTTCCAGTTCGCCAATCGGTTGCTCAAATTCTAGAAAAACTGTTTTCATAAGGAAGCACCCGTCAAAAGGGTTGCAGTATCCAGAAGCAAACGGGCATTATAACGACCCTGCCACCGCATCCACAACGATTCCGAAAGCTGACAAAAATGGGCCACCGACTGACTCGCATCTACACCCGTACCGGCGATGACGGCAGTACGGGGCTTGGGGACGGCACGCGCGTCTCAAAAAACCACGGACGCATCGAAAGCATGGGTGATGTGGATGAACTCAACAGCGTTATCGGCCTGCTTTGCACCGAAAATCTGCCACCGACTATCCACCGCTTGCTGACGCGAATACAGCATGACCTGTTCGATCTTGGCGCCGAGCTGTGCATCCCGGGGCACCGCGTCATCCCTGAAGCGCGCGTGGGTGAACTGGAGGCAGAAATTGACCGGTTCAACAAGGACCTTCCCCCGCTTAAGGATTTTATCCTTCCCGGAGGTTCGAGAGCTGCCGCATTGTGCCACATGGCCCGTACAGTGTGTCGGCGCGCCGAACGACGGTTGGTGACCCTACACGCCGAACAAGCGCTGGCACAGACCGCCCTGCATTACCTCAACCGCCTGTCCGACCTGTTATTTGTGCTGGCACGCAAGCTCAATCGTGAGGCAGGCGTCCCCGATGTTCTGTGGCAACCTGGCTATAAGTAAGCCAGCACTGCCGTGGCAATCCCTGCCAAGGCGCCCACACCCGCAGGAATCATCAACCAGCGCCGGTTGGTCAGGACGGTCACGGAAGCCAGGGCAATGGCGATCTGAATGAAGGTCATGGCCAGGGCTAGAGCGTGGTGGGGATGAAAGGCCTTTTCCGCCAATTCATTTTCCTGCCGGGATTTTTCTTCAAACTCCTCGGCCTTGGCCTTGATTTCCTTTTTTTCCTTTTCATAGCGCGCCACGTCGGCTTCATACTGGGCCCGGCGCTCCTTGCTGGGCGAGAGCTCGCCGGCAATGCTCATGATGTGGCCCTTGGTGCTTTTGGCCTGATAGAAGCTCCATTGATCGCTGGCGTGCGCCTTGTACAGCACCGCTTCGTTTTTGTGAAACAGGGCTTCATTCTGGGTGTTCCCCCCCAGGTAGCTCACCACAGCGCCCACAGCGGCGAGAAGCGCGGTAAAAAGGGCCACCTGCTGGGCCAGGGCAATGCCGTGGCGCCCATCACCCTGATGCTCTCCAGTGGCCGCGTGCTCCACTTCGTGTTCATGGGCCCCATGAACGTGAAAATGATGTTCCATGATCAGGCCTCTGTTGCTTCAAGACGGCGGCGGCGCACTGCTTCACCCAGTGTGGCAATCACCTCGACTGTATCGTCAAACGAAATGCAGGCATCCGTAATGCTTTTGCCGTATTCCAGATCGCGTCCAGCCACGAGGTCCTGGCGCCCACCCTTCAGGTGGCTCTCGATCATCACGCCCATGATGCGCGACTCTCCGGCTACCAGCTGGTCTGCCACGTTCTGTGCCACCAGCAATTGCTTTTGTGGGTCCTTGAGGCTGTTGGCATGGCTGAAATCGATCATAACGCGCGCCGCAAGACCTGCCGCTGAAAGCTCCTTGGCAGCTGCATCCACGCTGGCCGCATCGTAATTGGTGGATTTTCCACCGCGCAGGATGACGTGACAGTCTTCATTGCCGTTGGTAGCGACAATGGCCGAATGACCTGCCTTGGTCACAGACAGGAAATGATGAGGTTGCTGGGCCGCGCGAATGGCATCCACTGCAATGCGCAGATTGCCGTCGGTGCCGTTTTTAAAGCCCACCGGACAGGAAAGCCCGGAAGCCAGTTCGCGGTGGACCTGGCTTTCCGTGGTGCGTGCGCCGATGGCACCCCAACTGATGAGGTCGGCAAAGTATTGCGGCGTGATGAGGTCCAGAAATTCCGTACCAGCAGGCATGCCCATACCGTTGATTTCCAGCAGCAGGCCGCGCGCCAGTCGCAGGCCTTCGTTGATGCGGAAGCTGCCATCCAGGTAAGGATCGTTGATCAGGCCCTTCCAGCCTACCGTGGTGCGTGGTTTTTCAAAATACACCCGCATGACGATCAACAGCTCTTCTGACCATTGCTCCTTCAGCGCCTTGAGGCGACTTGCGTATTCGATGGCGGCCTTGGTGTCGTGGATCGAGCACGGGCCCACGATGACCACGAGACGATCATCGGCGCCGTGGAGAATGCGATGGATCTGGCTACGGGTTTCATAAACCACTCGCGTGGCTTCTGAAGAGAGGGGGAACTCGCGCAACAAATGCACGGGGGGAAGCAATTCCTTGATTTCGCGAACGCGAACATCGTCAATCTTTTTGGGCGAAACAGTCGTCATGGTCTGGGTTTCCCGTCTTTCACGCCGTCACAGTCATTAGAAAACCGGGTATTTTATCAGACCCTAGGCCGTGCCGCCCACTGTCAGTCCATCGATTCGCAAGGTGGGCTGTCCCACGCCCACAGGAACGCTCTGCCCTTCCTTGCCGCAAACGCCCACTCCAGGATCGAGCGCCATGTCATTACCGATCATGGAAACTCGCGTCAGCACATCTGGACCATTGCCGATAAGCGTTGCCCCCTTGACGGGGTAAGTAAGCTTGCCATTTTCGATCATCCAGGCTTCGGCTGCCGAAAACACGAATTTGCCGCTCGTTATATCCACCTGCCCTCCGCCAAAATTGACCGCAAATAGTCCATGGTCCACCGATGCTATGATTTCCTCCGGGTTACGCTCACCTGAGAGCATGTAGGTGTTGGTCATGCGCGGCAGTGGAATATGGGCAAAGGATTCGCGGCGACCGTTGCCCGTCAGGGGCATGCCCATCAAGCGGGCGTTGAGGCTGTCCTGAAGATATCCTTTGAGGATGCCATCTTCAATCAGTGTGGTGCACCGGGTGGGATTTCCCTCATCGTCCCGGTTCAGCGAACCACGCCGGTTGGCAATGGTGCCGTCGTCCAGCACCGTGACACCCTTTGCGGCAACGCGCTCGCCGATGCGGCCGGCAAATGCCGAAGTGCCCTTGCGGTTGAAATCGCCCTCCAGCCCATGACCGATGGCCTCGTGCAGCAAAATACCTGGCCAGCCCGAACCCAACACCACGGTCATTGTACCTGCCGGGGCCGGGCGGGCAGCCAGATTGGTGATGGCCTGGTCCACGGCCTTGCGGGCATAGTCCTGCAGCAGGGCATCGGTGAAATACTCGAAACCAAAACGACCACCACCCCCCGCCGAGCCCTGCTCCCGCACCCCGCCCTCTTCGGCGATGACTTGGATGGAGACACGTACCAGTGGGCGAACATCCGCACTCAGGTGCCCATCGCTGCGCGCCACGAGGACCAGTTCGTATTCTCCGGCAAGGGAGGCCATGACCTGTGTCACGCGTGGATCAAGCGCTTTCGCTAAACGCTCCAGGCGCTCCAGCAAACTGACCTTTTCGGCATCCTTGAGGGTAACCAGGGGGTCGCTTGGCACATAAAGGCGCGGTGTTTCAGGGGCGCTGCGTAAAATCTGCTGCCGGCCATCCTGGCCTGATCGTCCGATGGCGCGCGTCGCTTGGGCCGCCTGCTCGAGGGAGGCCAACTGAATGTCGTCAGAATAGGCAAAGGCAGTTTTCTCGCCGCTAATGGCGCGAACGCCTACCCCCTGTTCGATGTGAAAGGAACCTGATTTGACGACCCCTTCCTCCAGGCTCCAGCCTTCGCTGCGACTGTATTGAAAGTACAGATCTGCATAATCCACTTGGTGCGTCATGATCTGTCCGAAAATACGGTCCAGACTGGCGCTGTCGAGCGCGTAGGGCTTGAGAAGCGTCGCTTCGGCAATGGCAAGGGCTTGACCGGACATCATTTGTTTCCTGTTTTGATTTTCTTGGGCGTGGCAAGGCCCAGGGTGCGATGGGACAGCGCCGGCAGGCTGGTGCGTAACTCGGCCTGATGTACCGGATTGACGCCGGCAATGACGACTCCTGATCCGCGGGGCAGTTGATCCAGTACCACACCCCAGGGGTCAACGATCATGGTGGAGCCGTGGGTTTCTCGACCGTTCATGTGGTACCCACCCTGTGCGGGCGCCACCACATAGGCAATGTTTTCAATGGCGCGCGCACGCACGAGCGTTTCCCAGTGGGCCTTCCCCGTGGTTTCAGTGAACGCAGAAGGGATGAAGATCAGATCCACTTGTCCCATGGCCCGATACAACTCAGGGAATCGCAGATCGTAGCAAATCGACAAGCCGATTCGGCCAAAAGGACTGTCAAAGGCAACCACTTCGCTGCCTGGCAGAATGGTGCGCGCTTCATCGTAGCGTTCAGCGCCCCTCTGAAAACTGAACAGATGAATCTTGTCGTAACGGGCCACACAGCTTCCCTCAGCATCATACACAAGGCAGCTATTGCGGATTTTGTGTGCATCACCGGATTTGATCGGAATGGATCCGCCCACGATCCACACACCAAAGCGCTTTGCCGTGCGCGACAGGAATTCCTGGATGGGGCCCTTGCCAAAGTCTTCTGCCACTTTGACCTTGTCGTCGTCATGCATGCCCATGATGGCAAAATATTCTGGCAGGCTGATGAGTCCTGCCCCCT
>JAJZHC010000127.1 GCA_021804705.1 Pseudomonadota bacterium | reverse complement strand
GGTCAAAATGACGCGCGCCAAGCTGGAAAGCCTGGTAGAGGACCTCATTGCGCGCACCATCAAGCCGTGCGAGGTGGCGCTCAAAGATTCTGGCATCAAGATCAGCGATATTTCTGATGTGATTCTGGTGGGTGGACAAAGCCGTATGCCCAAAGTCCAGGAGCGTGTGAAGGAGTTCTTTGGACGCGAGCCGCGCAAGGACGTCAATCCGGACGAGGCCGTCGCCATCGGTGCCGCCATCCAGGGCGGCGTGCTGCAAGGGGAAGTCAAGGACGTGCTACTGCTGGACGTGACTCCCCTGTCCCTGGGGATCGAAACCCTGGGCGGTGTGATGACACGGCTGATCCAGAAGAACACCACGATCCCGACCAAGGCCTCTCAGGTGTTTTCCACGGCTGACGACAATCAGTCGGCCGTGACCATCCACGTCCTGCAGGGTGAACGGGAAATGGCTTCCGGCAACAAGAGCCTGGGGCAGTTCAACCTCTCCGACATTCCTCCAGCGCCGCGTGGCATGCCGCAGATCGAAGTCTCCTTTGACATCGACGCCAACGGCATTCTGCATGTGGGCGCCAAGGACAAGGCCACGGGCAAGGAAAGCAAGATCACCATCAAAGCCAATTCCGGCTTGTCGGAAGAGGAAATTCAACGCATGGTGAAGGATGCTGAAGAGCATGCCGAAGAGGACAAGAAAAATCTGGAAGCGGTCAATACCAAGAACACGCTCGAAGCCCTGGTGCACAGTGTGGCCAAATCCCTTAAGGACCATGGCGACAAGCTTGCGGCAGACGAGAAAGTGAAAATCGAGGCCGCCCTCAAGGATGCGGAAGCTGCGCTGAAATCCGAGGACATGGCTGCCATGGCCGCCAAGACTGAGGCGCTCTCCGAAGCCAGTCACAAGCTGGCTGAAAAGATGTACGGTGCAGAGCAAGGTGCGGGTGCGTCCGCAGGAGCCGAACACGGGGCGGGTGCCTCAGCATCAGGGGGCAGCCAGAAGGAAGAAAATGTGGTGGATGCCGAATTTGAGGAAGTTAAAGATAAAAACCACAAATAAGCCTTCCCAGCATGAGCAAACGCGATTTTTACGATGTATTGGGGGTCAACCGGGACGCTTCTGAGGAAGATATCAAGAAGGCCTACCGCAAGTTGGCAATGAAATATCACCCGGATCGTAATCCGGACAACTCGAAAGCCGAGGGGCAGTTCAAGGAAGCCAAGGAAGCCTACGAGATCCTGTCCGATTCCGACAAACGGGCAGCCTATGACCGCTACGGCCACGCCGGCGTAGATCCCAGCCATGGCGGTGGTCCCGGTTTTGGCGGCATGGGCGGAGGATTTTCGGACGCGTTTGGCGATATTTTTGGAGACCTGTTTGGCGGAGGCGGGGGACGCGGCAGACAAGGCGGAGTGTATCGCGGTGCCGACTTGCGCTACAACTTGGAAATCGGGCTGGAAGAAGCTGCACGCGGCACCGAAACCCAGATTCGCATTCCCGCCATGGAAACTTGCGTCACCTGCAAGGGCTCTGGCGCAAAACCGGGCACCTCCCCCACCACCTGTGGTACCTGCGGGGGCCAGGGCCAGGTTCGTATGCAGCAAGGTTTCTTTTCCATCCAGCAAACGTGCCCCGCCTGTCATGGCAGCGGAACCACCATCACCCATCCCTGCCCGGATTGTGGCGGTGCCGGACGCATCAAGCGGCATAAAACCCTGGCTGTCAAAATCCCCGCAGGCATTGACCATGGCGACAGAATCCGCCTGGCTGGCGAAGGTGAACATGGCGCGTCTGGAGGTCCGCCCGGCGATCTCTATGTAGTCGTCCAGATCCGCGCCCATCCGGTGTTTGAACGCGATGGCGCGGACTTGCATTGCGAGATGCCGATCAGTTTTGGCGTGGCGGCACTGGGTGGAGAAATCGAAATTCCCACCCTGGATGGACATGCCAAATTGAAGATTCCGGCTGAAACCCAAACCGGACAGGTCTTTCGGTTACGCGGCAAGGGTATCAAGGCGCTGCGCAGCAGCGGCCATGGTGACCTGATGTGTCACGTAGTGGTGGAAACCCCGATCAAACTGACTGAAGTGCAGAAGGAGCTGTTGCGCCAGCTGGAGACGTCCACGCGCGATAACGCCACACACAACCCGCGAGCCAAGACCTTCATGGACAAGGTCAAGGATTTCTTCAGCGCGGCCTGACGCCCCGCCATTAAACCCTACGCCAGATCGTTCCCTGGGGGCCATCCTCCAGGACGATCCCTTCAGCCAGCAAAACGTCACGGATGCGGTCAGACTCGGCAAAGTTTCTGGCTCGGCGCGCAGCGGCCCTGTCCTCAATCAGGACTTCGATGCGTTGGGCGTCAGATTGTGCCAACCCTAAGGCCCCGATGGAGCCCTGTTCTACCGTAGCAGCAACGCGGCCGGCACCTTCCTGCATCCAGCGGTCCGGGTTTTTCCCTAGCAGCCCCAGAATCTGTGCCAAACGGTAGAGTTGCGTTGCGGTGGCATCACTGCCGCTTCGGTTGGTTTCGCGAGCAAGACCAAACAGGATGGCCATCGCCTCCGGCGTATTGAGATCGTCATCGAGTGCGGCCTTGAATTGCTGTGCCGCCTCGTCATCCCAGTTCACCGCACCTGCACTGACCTGCCTTCCCCGTAACGATGTATAAAGCGTGTTGAGTGCCTGGCGTGCATCTTCGAGGTGCCCATCGGTGTAATTAAGCGGGCTGCGGTAATGTCCGCGCAGCAGAAAAAAGCGGATGACTTCTGCGTCAAACACCTTGAGCACTTCCTCAATGGTAAAAAAATTGCCCAGGGATTTGGACATTTTTTCATTGTTGACACGCAAAAACCCGTTGTGCATCCAGACGTTGACAAAGACATGCCCATGCGCACCTTCGCTTTGTGCAATTTCGTTTTCATGGTGCGGAAACTGGAGATCATGCCCTCCCCCATGAATGTCAAAATGCTCGCCGAGAAAATGTTCACTCATGGCCGAGCACTCGATGTGCCATCCAGGGCGACCGGGCCCCCAAGGGGAAGACCAGTAAGGCTCACCGGGTTTGGCCGCCTTCCACAACACGAAATCAAGGGGGTCTCTTTTGTACGCATCCACCGCGATTCGCTCTCCAGCGCGCAGGTCTTCGAGAGACTTTCCCGATAATTTGCCGTAGCCCGGAAAATCATGCACGGAGTAGTAAACGTCGCCGTTTCCACCCACATAGGCCAATCCGCGTTTGATCAGCGTTTCAATGATGGAGAGCATTCCCGGAACATGTTCCGTGGCTCGCGGCTCGAAGGTGGGGGGCAACACGTTGAGGCGACGCAGGTCGTCATGCATTGCGGCAATCATGCGCCCTGTCAATTCGCCGATGGGCTCATGGTTTTTGGCGGCACGATCAATGATTTTATCGTCTATATCGGTGATATTACGCACATATATCACCTCAAAGCCTGAAGCCAGCAACCAGCGGTATACCAGATCAAAATCCACCAGCATCCGCGCATGGCCCAGATGACAGCGGTCATAAACCGTCATGCCGCAGACATACATGCGAACCTTGCCAGGCTCGATGGGCTGAAAAGGGGCTACGGAACGGGTAAGTGTATTGAAGAGTTTGAGCATGTTTGAATGGACATCCGCCACTTTGGACCGGCTTCTTGCCGCCATACTGGAAGATGACGCAGTTTATTGATATAATTAAACATTCTGCAGACCTGATTGAGTTTAAGTATACCACGATATGGTTCTTTACCCTGCCGCAATGCGCATCACTCTGGCGGTTTTAGTGGCGGGGCTTTGCCACAACGCCCTGGCCGCTGAGTCTGCCGGGCCCGCACAATCCGTTGATACTCCCACACCAGTCGTCACGGCAGCCCCCCTGCCCCCGGACAGCGTGGTCAGCAGCCCCAAAGCCATCCAGAAGCTGGCAACCGAGGGGAAGTTGCAAGAAGCCCTGAGCGCAGCCAACCAGTATCTTGACGTCAATTCCCAGGACGGTTCGGTCTTGTTTCTCAAGGCACAGATCATGACCAAACTGGGAAAAACGGATGAAGCCATCGGCATCCTGGAAGGCATGACAGAGCGTTTCCCTGAAATGGTGGCGCCCTACAACAATCTGGCCGTACTCTATGCCAGCAAGGGACGTCTGGATGATGCGCGCAAAGTGCTGGAAACGGCCCTGGTGGTTCAACCCAACTATGCTACTGCTTACGAAAACCTTGCGGATCTTTATCTGGCCCTGGCACGGCAGTCTTATGCTCACGCCTTGAAGCTGGACCCCAATAACAAAACTCTCAAGGCCAAGGCCGACAAACTCAACTAACTGGAGACACCATGGTTCGTTTTAAAACCAATTTTGGCGATATCGTTCTGGCACTCGATGCAGAAAAGGCACCCAAAACCGTAGCCAACTTTCTGGAATACGTGGAAGCCGGCTTTTATGACAACACCATTTTTCATCGCGTCATTGATGGCTTCATGATCCAGGGTGGCGGTTTCGAACCTGGCATGAAACAGAAGCCGACGGGCTCGCCCATCGAAAACGAAGCATCCAACGGCCTGTCCAATGAGTGCTATACCATTGCCATGGCCCGCACGTCCGATCCCCATTCAGCAACAGCGCAGTTTTTCATCAA
>JAJZHC010000126.1 GCA_021804705.1 Pseudomonadota bacterium | reverse complement strand
GCCAGCTCAAGGTGGAAGGCGGCGCGGTGACCGTGGATCTCGTGCTGGGCTACCCGGCGCGTACCCTGGGTACCGCCGTGCGCGAAGCGCTCACGACAACGCTGCAAAAACTTCCGGGCGTGACGGGCGTGACGGTTCAGATCGACTGGCGCATCAAGGCACATGCCGTGCAGGCCGGACTCAAGCCGCTGGCAGGCATTCGCAATGTCATCGCCGTGGCTTCCGGCAAGGGTGGGGTGGGCAAATCCACCACCACGGTCAACCTGGCGCTGGCGCTGGCAGCAGAAGGTGCGCGCGTGGGGATTCTGGATGCAGACATCTACGGGCCTTCGCAACCCACCATGATGGGCATTACCGGACGCCCGCAAAGTGCCGATGGGCAATCCATGTTGCCGCTGACGGGGCATGGTCTGCAAACCATGTCGGTGGGTTACCTGATCGATCAGGACCAGCCCATGGTGTGGCGCGGCCCCATGGTCACCCAGGCCCTCGAACAGTTGTTGCGCGATACGAAATGGGATGACCTGGATTACCTCATCGTGGACATGCCTCCTGGCACTGGCGACATCCAGCTGACGCTGGCCCAGAAAGTACCGGTGACAGGCGCCATCATCGTGACCACGCCGCAGGACATCGCCTTGCTTGACGCGCGCAAGGGCTTCAAGATGTTTGAGAAGGTGGGTGTGCCCATCCTGGGTGTGGTGGAAAACATGAGCACCCATATCTGCTCGAAATGTGGTCACGAGGAACATATCTTCGGTGCCGGGGGTGCGGCAAAAATGTGTTCCGATTTCGGCACGGAACTGTTGGGTGCCCTGCCGCTGGACATTCGCATCCGGGAACAGACCGATTCGGGCAAACCCACCGTGGTGGCAGAGCCCGAAGGCGCCATCACCGAAACCTACCGCAGCATCGCCCGTCGTGTCGCCATCAAGGTGGCCCTGCGCGGCGAAGACCACGCGGCCAAGTTTCCCAAGATCGTCATTCAAAACTCCTGAAGGCTGCGCTACGATGAGCATCAAGTCTGATCGCTGGATACGGTCCATGGCCGAACGCCACGGCATGATCGAACCCTTCGAACCGGGTCAGGTGAAGGAGGTCAACGGGCAGCGCATCGTGTCCTATGGCACCTCAAGCTATGGCTACGATATCCGCTGCTCGGATGAATTCAAGCTGTTCACCAACCTCAACTCCACCATCGTGGACCCCAAAAACTTTGACGCCAACTCCTTCGTGGACGTCAAGGCCCCGGTGTGCATCATTCCGCCCAATTCCTTTGCCCTGGCGCGCACCGTGGAATATTTCCGCATTCCTCGCAATGTGCTGACCATTTGTCTGGGAAAATCCACCTATGCCCGCTGCGGCATCATCGTCAACGTGACGCCCTTCGAACCGGAATGGGAAGGTTATGTCACCCTCGAGTTCTCCAACACGACGCCACTGCCTGCAAAGATATACGCCAATGAGGGGGTGGCCCAGGTGCTGTTCTTCGAGTCGGACGAGTCCTGCGAAGTGTCCTACAAGGACCGGGGCGGCAAGTATCAGGGCCAGCATGGCGTGACGCTGCCCAAGATGTAGAGGCCACCGTTTCAGGCATCATGGTTTTTGCAGTATTTAAGTCTTCCATTCGCGCCACCTTTCTCCTGATCCCGGCAAGCTAAGTCCTTGTCGGATCAGGGGGCGTGGGTGCTCCGTGAACCGCTTCCGCGGTGCCGGCTCATGCGGGACCTTCTTTTCCTCCTATAGTGAATCCTGGCGTTCAAGCGGGATTGGGCGCTTTCATCCACCTACAGGAGAATCGCGCCATGAGCAGCCTTGGCAAATCCATGTCGGACATCAATCTGGGCATGTTGTACCTGGCCCGCGAAGTACTGCAGCAGGATCGCGTCCTGGGCATGGCCAATCTGGGCATCACCCCGGAAGTGGCCAGTACCCTGCTGTCCCTTTCCGCCGAGGAAATCAATCGACTGGCGCATACGCCGCTGTTGCTGGTGGGGCTGCGCTGGCGCGGCGCCTCGGTGTGGAATTGCCTGCGCCAGTACGCCATGGGCAGCGCTGCGGCCCTGCCGCGTGCCCTGTTGCTGGGGGAGGGCGAACTCGACCATGTCCACTAAACGCGCCCTGCAACTGGAAATTCGCCAGTATCGCAACGCCGAACGGTTGCTGCTACTGGGCGCGCGCGTTCCCATCGTCATGGAGATGACGCGGCTGTCCAGCTGGTTTCTGCGCAAACTGTCCCTCGAGATCCGCGGCGAAGCACCGCGCAAGGGCCAGGTGCCCAATTCGGATCAGTGGTATCTGCGCCGTCAAAACAATCTCGAGGCATCCCTGTTCTGTGCCACCTACGAGTCCCTGAAAAAGGTTGCAGATGCAGGCACGGACGAATGTGCTCTGCTGGTGGGGGCCTATTCCCAGGTGCGTGCCGCCTTTGGCGCCGCGGGAGTGGCAGCGGGCATGTCCATTGACCGGGCCTGGTGGCTGGTCAAGTCGGTACAGATCAAAAACCTGCGGCGTGCGCGCTGTCGGGTGTGTCAGGGCCGCTATCTGCAGGCCTGGAGCCGGCTGGAAAGAAGCTTTCTGTGCTGGGAATGCCGCCAGCAAGGGTATGCCGTGACCGGTGGCAGGGCCCCGCGTCTGGTAAGGCGAGGAGCTGCTTCGTGAATCATGAGACCAGCGGCCGCCTGACCTTGCTGTCGATGCCGGAATGCCTGCAACGGTTGCGTCCGGAAGTGATGGTGTTTCGAACCCTGGTGGGGCTGGACTACGAGGCTACGGAAGTGGCGCTGATTTCCTCCCTGGAGCGCCTCACCGATTGGGTTTTGAATCTGGTGGACCCTGCCGTTCCCGAACAGGGATCCTTGCTGCGCACCGCCTTGAGACGTGGCATCGGCACGCTGCAGGTTGCGCCCGTGGGCGAGGCGCCCTGCCAGAATCTGGTGGTAGGCCTTGAGACGCTCCTGGATGTGGTCGCGCAGGCCCTGCAGTGCCTGCGCGTGAGCGCAGCGCCCGGTCCCGCCACCCCGCCCTGGGGCTTTTATTCCAGCAGCCTGGCCGGATGGGGTCGTGCCCATCAGTGCCGGCAAGTGGAATGGCGCGTGCTCTCCTCCGCACCCCGGCCTCCCGTCAACCGTGCGCTGCTGGCCGGGCGGGTGCTCTCGGGCGCGACGCTGGCTTTTCTGGAACAGCATGTGGGTGTGGCTCGGCTCTGGATGCACCAGCCGCCTGCCGTGGTGGAGCCCAGCGTACCGCTGGCACGCTGGGTGGGTGAGGCCATTCGTCGTTTGGCGCATCGTGGTTTGTGGAAATGCCATGTCCCGCCCGGGCGGGTCTGGCTGCATGACGCCTGTGGCTACCTGCTGTGGCCGCTGGCAGGCCAGGACCTGATGAAGGAAATTGCGGCATTGACCGGGGAGCTTCCGGCAGAGACGCCAGAGCATTGGCTGCAGGACCTGGTACGGGCGGGGTGTGTACTCCTGGCGGGTCAGGAAGCCCTCATCACGGTGCCCCATCCGCTGTTGCAGCGCCCGGTGACGGCAGTGCGTCTGGCCCAGCCCCTTGAGGCCATGCTGCTTGAATGCCTGCAATGAGCCGCGTGCCGGGGTGGGAAGGCGTGCTGTCCTGGATCATTGCCCTGGCATTGAGCGTGTGGACGGGGCGCTGGGTGGGGCTGGGGACCCTGGCAATGCAGGGGCTGGTACTGACCGGAGCTGCATTGGGGCTGGTAGTGCTGGCACCGCAGGGGTTGCAGGCCTGCCGTCTGGGGCGCGCCCGGCATGTTGCCCGGATCGGCAGGCCACGACTGGAACGTTGGGCAAGGCGCCACCCCGAACGCTGGTTGCTGGGCCAGGGCGGGCCATGGAGTACATCGCAGGCCCAGGCCCTCTACCAGCGTCTCTGCAGCGCGCCGGATTCCGCAGAGGTGCTGCTGCTCAGCCATGTCCGGTTCATGCGCCCGGTGTTTCTGCAGTCCGAAGAAGCCGTGGGCCATACGCTGGTGATGGGTGCGCCGGGAACGGGCAAGACGCAGTTGTTCAAACTGCTGGCATTGCAGGCCATCGCCCGCGGCCATTGCGTAATCCTGCTCGACCCCAAGGGGGGAGGGCATCTGCGACAAAGCCTTGCACAGGCCGCGGCGCAGGTGGCGCGCCCCTATTTTCAGTTGCTACCGGCCGAGCCGGAACACAGCGATGGCCTGAATTTGCTGGCTAATGGTCGTCAGGCGTCAGAACTGGCCAGTCGCATCAGCCGCCTCATTCCAGCGGACGAATCCGACAATGCCTTCGGTCAGTTTGCCTGGATGACGCTCAACCGCATCATCGAGGGACTCCTCGCGCTGCGCCAACCCGTGACGCTCAAGGCGTTGCGCTTTCATGTTGGCGACCAGGGCCATGCGCTGCGCGCCCGCCTGCCGTTGCCGGGGCTTGTGGAACTCACGACACATGATCCCACCCATTATCGAAAAATGATCCTGGCGCTGACGCCGGTGCTGGAAACGCTCACGGCCGGGCCCCTGGGCGCGCTGCTGTCCCCGCCGCTGGAGGCGGGGCATCACACCGTGATGGAAGATCGTCCCAGAGTTCACCTCGCGCAGGTGATTCGCCAGGCGGGGGTGTTCTATGCAGGGCTGGGGGCGCTCTCGGACGAGGCGCTGTCCCGGGC
>JAJZHC010000125.1 GCA_021804705.1 Pseudomonadota bacterium | reverse complement strand
ACCGCTTCTGGGTGCCGGCCTTCACACCCGTATTGCTGAACCTGTCGTTCATCTTCTTCACCCTCGTGGCCGCACCCTGGTTTGAGCAGCCCATCATGGCACTGGCCTGGGGCGCCCTGGTGGGCGGGGTTTTACAGCTGGCATTTCAGTGGCCCTTCCTGCACAGCATCCGGATGCTGCCCCGCTTTCGCTGGAATCTGCGCGAACCGGGGCTGCTGCGCGTCCTGAAGCTGATGGGGCCCGCCATCATCGGCGTCTCCGTAGGCCAGATCAGCCTGCTGATCAGCACCATCTTTGCCTCCTATCTTCCCAGCGGCAGCGTGTCCTGGCTGTTTTACGCCGACCGGTTGATGGAGTTCCCCACCGGGCTTCTGGGTGCTGCGTTGGGCACCATCCTGCTGCCCAGCCTTGTCAGCCACCACGCCGCCGGAGACGAGACCCGCTATTCCGACCTGCTGGACTGGGGGCTGCGCCTGACTCTGGTGCTGACCCTGCCTGCGGCCGTGGCGATGGCCGTAGCCGGCATCCCCCTGGTGTCCACCCTGTTCCTTCGCGGGGCCTTCCAGGCGCACGACGTGCTGATGGTGCGCAACGCGCTCATGGCCTACAGCCTCGGGCTGACGGGACTCATTGCAGTGAAAATCCTGGCGCCCGGCTTTTATGCGCGCCAGAACATCAAGACGCCGGTCAAGATTGCCATTCTGGTGCTGGGGGTGACCCAACTCATGAACCTGCTCTTCATGAACCTGTTCCAGCATGCAGGATTGGCCCTGGCCACCGGGCTGGGGGCCTGTCTCAACGCCACCCTGCTCTATTACGGACTGCGTCGTCGTGGGCACTACCGCCCCCGCCCCGGCTGGTGGGGCTTTTTAGCCAGGCTGGCCGTGGCGCTTGGCACGATGGCCCTGGTACTGGTGTTTTTCCAGGGTGAGCCCTCGCGCTGGCTGACGGGCTCGAGCCTGCAGCGTGCCGCCGCGCTGGTGCCGCTGCTGGCTGCCGCTGCGGCCGCCTACTTCGCCGCGCTCTGGCTGCTGGGATTCCGTCTCAAGGACTTTTCAAAAAGCGGCGCCTGATTCGGATTCTTCGGCCTGCAGCGCCTGCTGCACGGCCTCCTTGCCCAGGTGGGGCGCAAACATGGCGATGAAGTCAAAGGTGTACTGCCGCAGAAAAGTGCCGCGTCTGATGCCGATGCGTGTCGTGCTGTTTTCGAACAGATGGCTGACGTCCAGGGCACGCAGACCCTGATCGCGCACCGGATCGAATGCCATCGAGGCGATGATCCCCACTCCCATGCCCAGTTCCACATAGGTTTTGATCACGTCCGAATCCAGTGCCGTCAGCACCACGTTGGGGGTCAATCCGTGGCGCTCGAAGGCCTGGTTGATTTTTGAGCGTCCGGTGAAGGCAAAATCGTAGGTGATGAGCGGAAATGCCGCCAGCTCCGCCAGCGTCAGTGCAGGACGCTCCAGAAGCGGATGCCCCGGAGGCACCACGAGGCTGCGATTCCACTGGTAACAGGGCAGGATCCGCAGATCGGCAAACTGGTCCAGCCCTTCGGTGGCGATGGCCAGATCGGCACGGCCCGACACCACTTCTTCAGCCACGTTGGTAGGGTTGCCCTGATGCAGCGTCAACTTGACCTGCGGATACTGCTCGGAAAACCGGGCGATCACTTTCGGCAACACATACCGCGCCTGGGTATGCGTGGTGGCAATCGTCAGGGTCCCCGTAAACTGGCTGCTGAACTCGCGGCCGGCCTCCTTGAGATTCTTGGCCTCCAGAAGGACGCGTTCGGCGATGGCAAGGATCTGTCGGCCAGGTTCGGTCACGCTCACCACGCGTTTGCCGTTGCGTACAAAAATATCCACCCCCAGCTCGTCTTCCAGCAGGCGAATCTGTTTGCTCACACCAGGTTGCGACGTGTGCAGGTTCTCGGCAGCCTGCGAAACGTTCAGGCCGGACTGTGCAACTTCCACCAGATAACGCAATTGCTGAAGCTTCATGACCACCTCAATAGAACTTCGGGTTACATAAAGCTAACACAATATTACTTAATAAATCTATAGGGCCGTTGTTACCATGTCCTTCTCAGGTGGTGCGCTCAGGGCGCCAAGGATGTTTTATGGAATGGGCCTATGCAATATCGGGGCTGGTCGGTGGATTTCTGGTGGGTGTGACAGGCGTAGGCGGCGGTTCGCTGATGACCCCCCTTCTGGTGATGGTTTTCGGCATCGCCCCCGCCACCGCCGTGGGAACGGACCTGCTCTATGCCGCGGCCACCAAAGCCAGCGGTGTCTGGGTGCACAGCCGCAAGCACAACGTGGACTGGAAAGCCGTGCGTCTGCTGATTCTGGGCAGCGCCCCGGCCTCGCTGCTGACCCTGGTGCTGTTGCGTGAGTTCAAATCGCTGCACACCTACGATGCCTTTTTCAGGTATGGACTGGGCATTGCCCTGGTGTTGACTGCAGTTGCCCTGTTGTGCGGTAGGGGGTCAGACCCCGCAACGGGGTCTGACCCCATTTCCAGTCCCTCCTCGCGCCCGGCGGGCCTGACCATTGCGCTGGGGGCGCTGATCGGAATCCTGGTGACCATCTCCTCGGTGGGAGCGGGTGCCGTGGGCACGGCCGTGCTGATTGCCCTCTACCCCAAAATGCCCATTTCCAGGATCGTTGGCACCGACATCGCCCATGCCGTTCCCCTCACCCTGCTGGCAGGCCTGGGCCATTTATCCCTGGGACACGTCAACACCGGCCTGCTGATCAACCTGCTGCTGGGCTCCATCCCTGGAATCTGGCTGGGTTCGCACCTCAACGCCCATATTCCGGAAAGGCTGTCGCGTCCGCTGCTGGCAACCCTGTTGCTGCTCATCGCCGTCAAGCTGCTTTTTTGATACCAGGCCCTGCGGAGGCGCCACTGGCAGAACCGTGCCTATTGACGATAGAATCAACGCTTTGCCTGCCAGCGTCATGCGCATTCATCTGGGAACCCCAGCCGTTAGCGACAGGCCCATGGCACTGACCATCGGAAACTTCGATGGCGTCCATCTGGGACACCAGGCGATGCTGCACGCGCTGCAACTGGCCGCGGGCTCGCTGGGGCTGGCGACGGGTGTCGTGACTTTCGAGCCGCATCCGCGCGAGTTCTTTTCGCCAAACGATGCGCCTCCCAGGTTGACCACCCTGCGCGAAAAACTGGAACTGCTGGAGGCCGCAGGCATCGAGCAGGTGAGCGTGTTGCGCTTTAACCGGACACTGGCCGCCATGCCCGCCGAGACATTCATCTCTGCATGGCTGGTTGAGCGGTTGCGCACGCGTTGGCTGCTGGTGGGCGACGACTTTCGTTTTGGTACCCGGCGCTCCGGCGATTTTGAAACCTTGCAGCACGCTGGTGCCACGCAGGGGTTTGAATGCTTTGCGCTCTCCAGCATCATGGCTGCAGGACAGCGCGTTTCCAGCAGTGCGGTACGTGAAGCCTTGGCCGGAGGGCGCATGGAACTGGCACGGCAACTGCTGGGTCGACCCTTCTTCATGAGCGGCCGGGTCGGCCGGGGCCAACAACTGGGCCGAACACTGGGATACCCCACGGCCAACCTTCGGCTCAACCGGCGCGTCTCACCGCTGTCGGGAATTTTTGCCGTGACCGTCACCGGTCTGGGACCGCAACCCCGCATCGGCGTGGCCAGCCTGGGTACCCGGCCCACCGTCAGCAGCAGCGGCCAATGGTTGCTGGAAGTGCACCTGTTCGACTTTGACAGCCCGATTTATGGCGCCAGAATTCACGTGCACTTCATGCACAAGATTCGCGATGAAGTGCAGTTTGACAGCCTGGAAACCTTGACCCGGCAGATGGCGCGTGATGCGGCAGCAGCCCGGGACTATTTTGCGCAAGCGACCGACCCTACGACATGACCGATTTCAAAAAAACGCTCAACCTGCTTGAAACGCCTTTCCCGATGCGGGCTGATCTCGCCAAACGGGAACCCGTCTGGCTTGCCTCGTGGCAACAACAGCAACGCTACCGCAAGCTGCGTGAGCATTGCGCAGGCCGCCCACGCTTTACCCTGCACGACGGCCCGCCGTACGCCAACGGGGACATCCACATCGGTCACGCGGTCAACAAGATCCTCAAGGACATCATCGTCAAAAGCAAAACCCTGTCCGGTTTTGATGCGCCCTATGTGCCCGGCTGGGATTGCCATGGCCTGCCCATCGAACACCAGGTCGAGAAAACCCATGGCAAGACCATTGCACCTGCCCGGTTTCGCGAGCTGTGCCGAACCTATGCCGCCACCCAGGTGGCGCGGCAAAAAGCCGACTTCATCCGGCTGGGGGTCATGGGCGACTGGGACAACCCCTATCTCACCATGAACTTCCAGACCGAAGCGGATATCGTGCGCGCCCTGGGCGGCATCTGGAAACGCGGCTATCTGGTCCAGGGGCAAAAGCCGGTCAACTGGTGCCTGGACTGTGGTTCGGCGCTGGCTGAGGCGGAAGTGGAGTATGAAGACCGCCAGTCCATTGCCATCGACGTCGCCTTTCCGGTCAGCGATCGCGCTGCCCTGGAACAGGCGTTTGGAGCCTCGCTGGGAGAGCGTCCCGCCTTTGCCGTGATCTGGACCACGACACCCTGGACCCTGCCCGGCAACCGTGCCGTCAGCGTCCATCCCGACCTGGAATACGTCCTGGTGGACACCGAGCGGGGGCTGCTGATCCTGCTCAAGGACCTCATGGCAACCAGCCT
>JAJZHC010000124.1 GCA_021804705.1 Pseudomonadota bacterium | reverse complement strand
TGCCCGGTGCGGCGATAGTCCGCCCCCAAACCTGAGGAGAACCCCATGGAAGCCGCCATTTACAGAAAAGTCGACCGACGCCTCATCCCCTTTCTGTTCCTGTGCTACATCCTGGCCTACCTCGACCGGGTGAACGTGGGCTTTGCCAAGCTGCAGATGGCCCATGACCTGGGCCTCGCTGACGCGGCCTACGCCACCGGTGCGGGTATCTTCTTCATTGGCTATTTTTTCTTCGAAGTACCCAGCAATGTGCTTTTGAAGCGCTTTGGCGCGCGCCTGTGGATTGCACGCATCATGGTCACCTGGGGCCTCATCTCCAGCGCCATGATGTTCATGAAGGGCGAACAGAGCTTTTATGTGATGCGCTTCATCCTGGGGCTTGCTGAAGCGGGTTTCTTTCCCGGGGTGATCTACTATCTCACCCTGTGGTATCCCTCGCGCCAGCGCGCCACGCGCACCGCCGGCTTCGTGGCCGCCATTGCGCTGGCCGGCGTCATCGGCAACCCCGTCTCGGGCGCCATCATGGAGCTGTTTTCCGGGGCGCTGGGCATTGCCGGATGGCAGTGGCTGTTCCTTGTCGAAGGCATCCCCTCCATTCTGGTGGGCTTATGGGTGATCACCTACCTCGATAGCAGCATCGCAGAGGCCCGGTGGCTGTCGGCCGAAGAAAAAACGGTGCTGTCCCGGGCCGTGGAAGCAGAGGAGCAGCACAAGCCGCACACGCACCTCTCTCATGCCTTCAAAAGCGGCCGCGTCTACCTGTTAAGCGCCATCTATTTCACCCTGATGGTGGGCCTGTACGGCATTGCCTTCTGGTTGCCCACCCTGATCAAGGCCTTCGGCGTGAAGGGCTACCTCAACGTGGGCCTGCTTGCCGCCATCCCATACGGGGTGTGTACGGTGGGCATGTTCTTTCTCAGCCGTCATTCGGATCGCACCGGCGAGCGGCGCATCCACTATGTTCTCAACGTCAGCGCCGGCGCCCTGGGGCTGGTACTCTCTGGCCTCTTTGCCAGCAATCCCGTCATTTCCATCATCTGCCTGTCCATTGCCACTCTGGGCGTGGTGGGTTCCATGCCGCTGTTCTGGCCCATGCCCTCCGCTTTTCTCACGGGCACGGCAGCGGCTGCGGGCATTGGCATCGTCAACTCGGTGGGCAACCTGGGTGGCTATTTCGGGCCCAACATTCCGGTCTGGGTGCGCGCGTACTCCAGCGATCCTTCCGCCGCGCTCTATACCATTGCCGCCATCCTGATGGTGGGGGCCCTGCTGGTGTTGTTTTTCATCCCCAAGAGCGTCAACGTACCGCGTCGTTAGTTCCCGCCTAGCAGCAACCGCATTTTCCCGTCTTGATCTAGAACAAGGATGCCTCCATCCGGAGGCCTCTTTTTACAAATCTCATCCCTTTTTCCTGCAGCACAGGACTAGAATGTAAGGGTTTAAAGTGAGTCCAACCTCGTCCAGGCGCTGAAACGGCAACGCTTGCAAAATCGGGTCGTTAACTCATGCAATTTACTGCAAGTTTCGCAACTCTTTGATTTACATATAATTATGAAAAAGCTCTGGATCACACTGTTACTCCTGCCGGGGTGGGCACAAGCTTCCTGGGCCCTGCTGGACCCCAAGGGCCCCATCGCCGCCGACGAAAAGCAACTCATCCTCACCGCTTTTGCCCTGATGCTGATCGTGGTCATTCCCGTCATCGTCATGACTTTTGCCTTCGCCTGGAAATACCGGGCTTCCAACACCGCGGCAACCTATGCGCCGAAATGGGACTACTCCCACCAAGTGGAAGCGGTCGTGTGGCTGGTCCCTGCCGTCATCGTGCTGATTCTCAGCACCCTGGTGTGGCGTTCCACCCACGCACTGACCCCTGAAAAACCGCTGGTCTCGGCCGTCAAGCCGCTGACCGTGCAGGTGGTGGCCATGAACTGGAAATGGCTGTTCATCTACCCGGAACAGGGGGTTGCCAGCGTCAACGAACTGGTGATTCCGGTGGGCACGCCGGTGCAGTTTCTCATCACCTCCGATTCGGTCATGAATTCCTTTTTCATCCCGCGCTTGGGCGGACAGATCTATGCCATGGCCGGCATGCAAACCGAACTGAACCTGCAGGCCGATGAACCCGGCACCTACCGCGGGCTGGACACCCAGTTCAGTGGCGCGGGCTTTTCAGGCATGCATTTCGAGACGCAGGCCACGCCGGTGGCGGCGTTTGAGCAGTGGGTGAAGGACACCCGCAACAGCCGCCTGGTGCTGGATGACACCCGCCTCAAGCAACTGGAAGTCCCCAGCGAAGACGTGACGCCTACCCGCTTTTCGCGCGTCACCCCCCAGCTTTTTGAATCCATCCTGCAGAAATACGCTCCCCATGCAGGCGCCCAGATAAAAGGATGACCTCATGATTCCCGCCAGTCTTTTAGGACGACTCACCCTCTCTGCCATTCCCTATCACAACCCCATCATCATGGGGGCTGTGGGCACGGCCTCCGTGCTGGGCCTGCTCGTCATGGCCTGGGTGACCTGGCGCGGACGCTGGGGCTATGTGTGGCGTGAATGGCTGACAAGCGTAGACCACAAACGCATCGGCGTGATGTACATCATCGTGGCCGTCATCATGATGCTGCGCGGCTTTGCCGACGCCATCATGATGCGCACCCAACAGGCGCTCGCCGAAGGGTTAAGCCAGGGCTACCTGCCGCCGGACCATTACAACCAGGTCTTCAGCGCGCACGGCACGATCATGATCATTTTCGTGGCCATGCCCTTCTTCATCGGCCTCATGAACTACGTGGTACCCCTGCAGATCGGCGCCCGCGACGTGGCCTATCCGTTCGTCAATGCCGTGAGCTTCTGGATGACGGTGGCCAGCGCCCTCTTGCTGATGGTGTCGCTTGCCGTGGGCGATTTCTCGCAGGCGGGCTGGTCGGGGTATCCGCCGCTCTCCGAAACGCAATTCAGTCCGGGGCCAGGGGTGGACTACTGGATCTGGGGGCTGCAGCTGGGCGGTGTGGGGACGCTGCTGACCGGCATCAATTTCTTCGTCACCATCCTGCGCCTGCGGGCACCCGGCATGTCGCTCATGAAAATGCCGGTGTTTACCTGGACCATCCTCGTCACCACCGTACTCATCATGTTGTCCTTTCCGGTGCTGACCGCCACGCTGGCGCTGCTGACCCTGGACCGTTACCTCGACATGCATTTCTTCACCAATGACCTGGGCGGCAACCAGATGATGTTTACCAACCTGTTCTGGGTATGGGGCCATCCCGAGGTATACATCGTGATCCTGCCCGCCTTTGGCATTTTCTCGGAAGTGGTGTCCACCTTCTCACACAAGCGGCTGTTTGGCTATGCCTCCATGGTGTATGCCACTGTGGCCATTGCCGTGCTGTCCTTTGGCGTATGGCTGCATCATTTCTTCACCATGGGGGCGGGCGCGGACGTCAATGCCTTCTTCGGCATTGCCACCATGGTGATTGCCGTGCCCACCGGCGTGAAAATTTTCAACTGGCTGTTCACCATGTACCGCGGCCGGATCGAATTCACGACACCCATGCTGTGGAGCATCGGCTTCATCATCACCTTCACCATCGGCGGCATGACGGGCGTGCTGCTGTCCGTGCCGGGTGCGGATTTCGTCCTGCACAACAGCGAATTCCTGGTGGCCCATTTCCACAACATGCTCATTCCCGGTGCCCTGTTTGGCTACTTTGCCGGATACACCTTCTGGTTTCCCAAGATGTTTGGCTTTCGCCTGGACGAAACCTGGGGCCGGCGCGCATTCTGGTCGTGGTTGGCCGGGTTCTACCTGGCCTTCATGCCGCTGTACGCCCTGGGCTTCATGGGCATGCCCCGACGCCTCGTGCATTACGACAACCCCCTGTGGCAGCCCTACCTGCTGGTAGCCCTGCTGGGCACCTTCCTCGTGGCCTACGGCATTTTCTGCCAGGTGGTGCAGCTGGTGGTGAGCTTTCGCCACCGTGAAGCCCTGCGCGACACCACCGGAGACCCGTGGAACAGCCACTCGCTGGAATGGTCCACGGCCTCGCCCCCGCCCTTCTACAACTTTGCCAAGGTGCCCCAGGTGGATGCCCTGGATGCCTTTGCCCACATGAAAGAGCAGGGTACCCCCCATCGCGCACAGGCACCCTTCGCCCCCATCCACATGCCGCGCAACACCGGTGTGGGTGTGGCCATCGGGGCCATTACCTTCATTTTCGGTTTTGCCATGGTCTGGCACATCTGGTGGATGGCCACCGGCAGCGCGGTCGCCATGCTGGCGGTGGTGGTGATGCGCGCCAATGACGAGGACGTGGATTACATGGTGAGCGCCGAAGAAGTGGCGCACCTTGAAACCCGCGGCATGATCCCCACCGAACTGAGAACCCAGGGATGAACACGATGACGGCCCCCTCACCCGCGCACGATGCGCACACGCATGACGCCACCGGGAATGCCGTGTTCGGCTTCTGGCTGTACCTGATGACCGACTGCATTCTCTTTGCCAGCCTTTTTGCCACCTTCGCCGTCCTGCACCACAACACCGCAGACGGCCCCTCGGGCAAGGAACTGTTCGACCTGCGCTATGTGTTCGTCGAAACCATGTTCCTGCTGCTGTCGAGCTTCTCCAACGGTCTTGCCATGCTCAGTCTGCATCGCCACAACCGCCGCGCCACGGTGCAATGGCTGGTGCTGACCGCACTGCTGGGCCTGGGCTTTGTGGTCATGGAAGTGAACGAGTTCACCCACCTCGTCCTGGAAGGCAACGGCCCGGAC
>JAJZHC010000011.1 GCA_021804705.1 Pseudomonadota bacterium | reverse complement strand
CGCCACTGCTGCCGCTTCAGCGCAACTGACATCGTACCTGAATGAGACCGGGTTTTCGCAAGGTTCGGTTGCCACCTCTGGGACGACAACAATTGAATCAGGGACGTTTACCACCGCATCAATTGCTAGCGGCACCACTGCTACAACCATCACCTACACGGTTGATGGGAAGACGCTCTATACGAATAGCGTGACTACTGGGAATATTGCCACAGCAGCCTCGCTGGACTCGGCTTGGGCGGCCTTCAATACCGCAAACCCCGGTTACACCCTGTCAGGATCTTTTGCAGCGGGCACAGCGCAAATCACAAAAGCTGACGGTACGGCTGTCACCGTCGGTTCGACCATTGCATTAGGCGCTTCAGCTGTTCTGTCGGGTGGTACCTTTGCTAACGCTGGCTTCGCAGGGGCCACGGTGGGCACATCGGCAACGGCTACAGCAGGCAGCTTTGGATCAGGCGCTACTGGAACAACCGTTCTCTCCGCAAACAATGTGGTCACCAATCACGGTACGGTGTCCCTGTCCAGCACTAGCTCAACGGGTATCGTGGTGGGGGGGGCAAATGTGGGCTACGCGGGTTTGAGTACAGGCACGACCGCAGCCACAGTGGCTTCCACCATCAATAGCATTTCCAGCATGGATGTATCCACTGCTAGCGATGCCTCGAATGCCATCGCCACCATCGACGGCGCCATCAACACGGTGAACAGCGCCATGGGTCAGATGGGTGCAGTGCAAAACCGCTTCCAGTCGGTGGTGACCAACCTGCAGACCAGCGTGCAGAACCTGACGGCAGCACAAAGCCGGATTCAGGACACGGACTTTGCCGCCACCACGGCAAGCCTGACCCAGGCCCAGATCTTGCAGCAAGCCGGTACCGCCATGTTGGCGCAGGCCAACGCCATGCCCAATGCGGTGCTGACGTTGCTGAAGTAACCTGACATGGGCTTTTGAGCGAAACAGTCTGGTTGATGGGAGCCTGTTCCCGTCAACCAGATTTTTGACTTGTAGAGGATAATCATGGTTATCCAGAATTTAGGTAGCGCAATACCCGCGACCCCGCCTTCAGGCGACGGGTCGACTTTGTCTTCTGTGCCCACAACAGGGGGTGCCCCTCCGCCCACCGAGCCTCCCGGGCTATCGTCACCAGTAGCCCCGGCACAGGGCGGGCAGGCCGGTCAGGGCGCATCGGCGCAAAACGTCGCCCAGGTCCAGGCAGCGGTGAACAGCATCAATCAGTCCATGCAGTTCAGCAACCGCGGCCTGACGTTCAGCGTGGACCATAGCACCAAGGAAACTGTGGTGAAAGTGGTGGAGGATGGCACCGGCACGGTCATCAAGCAGATTCCCTCAGAGCAGGCCCTGGCCATTGCCAAGGCCATTGATGACAGCCTGCAACAGGAAGCCGGTTCGTTGATCCGGCAAAAGGCCTAGGAGCGTTTCATGGCAGTGACTTCTTCCAACTCAGTCATCTCTGCGGCACCGGTCACGACAAACTCGATTGACGTGTCCAGCATTGTCAGCCAGCTGATGACGGTGGAGAGCCAGCCGGTGACCCTGCTGCAAAAGCAGGTGGCCAGCTACCAGACCCAGATCACTGCCGTGGGTTCCGTGCAGGGGGCGCTCTCCTCGTTTCAGACCGCCGTGCAGGGGCTGACGACTGCAAGCCAGTTCCAGTCGCTCACAGCCACTTCGACAAACCCCTCGCTGGGCGTGTCTGCCGCCAGTAATGCGACCGCAGGCAGTTATTCGGTGGCCGTATCGGCGCTGGCCCAGGCGCAAAGCCTGGTGGCTGCAGGCCAGACCAGTTCAAGCGCCGCCATTGGCAGCGGGGCCGCCACCACGCTGACGTTCAATTTCGGCACCATCAGCGGGGGCACACTCAGTAGCGGCACCTACAGCGGCGCTACGTTCACGCCCAATGGCAACGCCACCAAAACCGTCACCATCAACAGCAGCAACAACTCCCTCTCCGGCATTGCCGCAGCCATCAATGCGGCCAATATGGGTGTCACAGCCAGCATCGTCAACGATGGCAGCGCATCACCCTATCGCCTGGTGTTGACCGGCCCCTCGGGGGCCAGCAACAGCATGCAGATTGCCGTCAGCGGGGACGCCACCCTGAGCAGCCTGCTCAGCGAGAATCCTGCCGGTACGCAGGACCTGACGCAAACCACTGCGGCGCAGAATGCCCAACTGACCGTGAATGGCATTGCGGTCACCCAAAGCACCAATACGGTGACCAACGTCATTCAGGGTTTGACGCTCAATCTGGGCGCCATCACGACCACGCCAGCGACGGTAACCGTGGCCAACAACAGCACGGGCATCACATCAGCCATCAATTCCTTCGTCACGGCGTATAACGCGCTGAACACGGCCATACAGAGCGTGACCAGTTTCAACAGCGCCTCCGGCACGGGCGGCGTGCTCATGGGTGACCCCATGGTCAACGCCATCCAGACGCAGATGCACGCAGCGCTGAACCAGGCCATCGGCAATACCACCACCACCTATTCCACACTGTCCGAGATCGGGGTGACGTTCCAGAAAGATGGCAGCCTTGCGGTGAACACCACCCAGCTCAACAACGCCATCAGCACCAATTCCAGCGATATTGCCAGCCTCTTTGCCACTGTCGGCAAGGCAACCGACAGCCTGGTCAGCTTTACGGCGGCGGGCAGTGCCACGCAACCGGGCAGCTATGCCGTCAATGTCACCCAGTTGGCTACCCAGGGCAGCCTGACCGGCTCGGCGGCGGCCGGGTTGACGATTACCCAGGGCAGCAACGACACGTTGAACCTCACCGTGGATGGGATTGCCACCACCATCGTGGTGCCTCCCGGCACCTATACCGCAGCATCCCTCGCGACACAATTGCAGTCGCTCATCAATGGTTCGTCAGGGCTGACGGCAGCGGGTAAATCCGTATCCGTCACCCAGAATGCAGGGGTGCTGGGCATTACGGCCAGTGATTATGGTTCCACCTCCAGTGTGGCAGTCACGGGAGGCAATGCCAGTGCCGGGTTGCTGGGGTCCACCCCGATCCAGAGCAATGGGCGCGATGTGGCGGGTTCCATCAATGGCCAATCGGCCACGGGTAGCGGACAGATGCTGACCTCTACTACCGGTAACAGCAACGGTCTGGTCATCCAGATTGCAGGGGGCACTACAGGCAGCCGCGGCACCGTGGGCTATTCGCAAGGGTATGCCGTCACGCTCAATAACATTGCCACCTCGATGCTGGACCCATTCAACGGCCCCATTGCCGCTGAAACCAATGGTCTTAATACCACGGTCAACGGCATCAATAACCAGATTACGGCATGGCAAAGCCGCCTGACCAATATCCAGGCGGCACTGACGGCCCAGTATTCAGCGCTGAATGTCACCCTGGGCACCATGAGTCAGACCAGTTCCTATTTGACGCAACAATTGGCTCAACTTCGCTAGAGCGGATCAACCATGAATGCAGGCATAAAACTCAAGGCATATACCGATGTGGGCATCGAAACCGGCGTCAGTTCGGCCGATTCCCACAAGTTGATTTTGCTGCTCTATCAGGGCGCTTTGCTGGCCATTGCCACCGCCAAAAATCACTTGCTGCGCAAGGAGGTTGCGGCCAAGGGAAAATCCATCTCGCATGCCATCTCCATCATCGATGCCGGCCTCAAGGCCAGCCTCAACAAGGAGGTTGGGGGCGATCTGGCCCATAACCTGGCGGCGCTCTACGACTACATGTGCCAGCGCCTGGTGTTTGCCAATCTCCACAATGATGGCGCTGTACTGGATGAAGTAAGCCGGTTGCTGGCGGAGTTGCGCGGAGCCTGGGAGAGCATTCGCCAACCCCAAGGTGTCGGCATGACGCCAGAAATGATTCCTGCAGCAAAGTCAGAAGCGGCAGCACCGGTTCGACCTGCAGCGCTGGTCTATGGCAGAAGGTGACCTTTCTTGAATCCAGTGATCGAAAACTACGAATTTCTTTCAGACTTGATGGGGCAGATGCGCGCAGCTGCCGCGCAGGGCCAGTGGGATCATCTCATGGATCTGGAAATGCAATGCCGTCAGCGCGTGGAAATCATGAAGGGTGCAGACGCGCAAACCGTACTGGTTGAGGAAGACACCAGAAAGCACAAAGCCGCGCTCATTCGTAAGATGCTCGCAGATGATGCCGTCATTCGCAGTCATACGCAGTCCTGGATGGAACAGCTGCAACGCGTCATGCACACCACCCGCCAGGAACAACAGGTGCGGCGTGCTTACGCGGGGGGCTGAAATGCATGATCCCTACGGAAATCCTCAGTGCACTGAAGGCCTACGCGCTTTCCAGGGAAACGCTCCCCGTAGCAGCCACTGACCCTGCACCGACGCCCACTCAGGGGGGGTTGGCATCTTCCCTGCTGCAGGGTCAGAAACTGCAGGGGGCCGTACTGGCAGAAGTCTCCCCCGGGCTTTTCACGGTCCGGGTAGCCAACCAGCTGGTGCAAATGAAGCTTCCTGCCATGGTGCATGCGGGGGACACGGTGGAACTTCAGGTGCTCTCGCTTCAGCCCCGCCTCACCTTCAGCATGGTGGCTTCGTCCAATCCCCTGTCCACATCGCAGCAATTGAGCACGACGGCACGCATGCTCTCTGCCCTGTCGCAGCAGCAACCTGAAAAGGCCTCAGTGGGCGCGGCACCGAAGCCGCCACTCGTGACAACTGCAGAGCCCCCCCAGACGCAACCCCTGGCCAACCTGTTGCGCGAAGCCATCAACAACAGTGGGTTGTTCTATGAGGCACACCAGGCCCAGTGGGTGGAAGGGGCGCGCACCACCACACAACTGCTGCAGGAGCCGCAAAACCAGCCTGTGCTGGCCGCAACAAAACCGGCTGCCGACCCCGCCATGCTGATGGCATCAGAAGTTGCCGTGCCATCATCGCAACCCGTGAGCATGACCATTCCCCCGCATTTGCAGGCCCTCGTCCAGCAGCAACTCAGTACGCTGGAAACCGGGCAGATCCTGTGGCAGGGTCAGGTGTTTCAGAACCAGCCCCTGCAATGGCAGATCTGGCAGGAACCCGGGCAACAAAGTCAGGCCCCAGAGACCGGGCAGGAGCGAACCTGGGCCACCTCCCTCCAGTTGGAGTTGCCCGCGTTGGGATCCGTTACGGCACAGGTGCGGCTGACCCAAAGCGGCATGAGCCTGACACTCGATGCCAGCTCGCCTCAGACCCGGGCGCTGCTGGGTAGCGCCAGCTCGCATCTCGTCTCGGCGCTGACCGAGGCCGGGCTCAAGGTCCATAGTGCCCTGGTGGTACAACATGAACCCTCCTGACCAGAAGCGTCAAACCGCAGTGGCCCTGGCCTATCAGGGTCATGACAGCGCACCGCGCGTGGTGGCTAAAGGACGAGGGCTGCTCGCCCAAGCCATTATCGAGCGTGCCCGCGAGCATGGGGTATTCGTGCACGAATCCGAAGAACTGGTGGGCCTGCTCATGCAAGTGGAGCTGGACCAGAGCATTCCCCCGCAACTTTACCTGGCCGTTGCCGAATTGCTGGCTTGGCTGTATCGTCTGGAGCGCGGAGCATCTTCCGCAGATGAGAAACCCAGGCCATGAGCAACGATGTATCACTGACGATCGAGCTGTTCCCCGGGGGCGATGAAGAACAATTTGAGGTTCAATCCCCCCGGGAGATTTATTTCATTCTTCGCGATATCGAAAAGAATTCTGCGCGCGCCGCTCTCTACTACGACAAGCGTCGTCAGTTCATTTTGACCTCGGTCATCGGGGTGGATGAAGAGGGGGTGTGGCTGGATGCCTCGCAAAATCACGATGAAAATGTGCAAGTGGCAAAAAATGAGCACTGCATCTTCGTGAGCTCGCATCATCAGGCCAAAGTGCAGTTCGAGGTGGAGCAGCTGGAGTTGACCCAACTGGATAACCTGGAAGCGTTTTATCTTCCCCTTCCGGATTACTTGTTGCGCATCCAGCGCCGGGATTACTTCAGGCTGTTCCTGCCCGCAGGAGCGCTCAAATGCATCGTGCCCCTGGGTGGCGATCCACCACGCCAGCGCGAGTTGTCGGTCAGGGATATCAGCCGCGGGGGCATTGCCCTGTACTGCGAGGAAAACGACCCTGACCTCCTGCCCGGAAAAATCATTCCAGGGTGCAGGATCCGGCTGGATGAGGACCACGAGCTGACGGTAGGAATCCAGGTCCGGTACATTTCAGTGACCCGCCTGCAATCCGGGGGTGGGCGGGGTTGTGCGGGTTGCGGGTTTACGGACCTGGACGGCAAGTTGGGGATTTTGCTGCAGCGCTATATTACCCAGCAACAGAAGGCCAACCTCCTCTAGAAGGCAAAGGGCCATGGTTCTACCGACATCACACCTGCATGTTCATGATGTCATTGTAGGCCGCAACGACCTTGTTGCGTACCTGAACCGTAGTTTGCAGCGCAATGTTGGCTTTCTGCATGCCAATCATGGCATCACTGAGGCTGACCTGGGGGTCGCCCAGCGTAAAGCGCTGTTCCAGCCCTTCCGCCTGGTTTTGCACCTGGGCCACCTGGTCCAGGGATGCCTTCAGGGCGCTGGCAAAATCAGGCCCTCCTCCTGCGGCAGGAGAAGAGGCTGGGGCAGCGCTGCCTTGGGCAGCAACCATGGCGGCGCGCATCTGGGCCAGGAGGCCATCAATTGCAGGTACGTTCATGGGTGGTCTCCGCAAATAATGCAGACACCTTATCACCCGCGCCAGCAGGATCAATTCGGGAATAGCCTGCGGATTCCCCCCCTGTTCAGGCCAATAGTCCCCAAGGTCACGGAGATAATGGGCCTGATGCAGTTCCAGGACGTATTGAACCAAAGCTGAAGACATGGCAGAAAATAACTCCGCTTCCCCCTTGGCGCGCTCGCTGGGCCAATTGTCCGGCCAGCAAAAAATGGGCTTGATCATGGCCGTGGCTGCCCTGATCGCTGTGGCGGTAGGCATGTGGCTTTGGGGATCCACACCAGATTACCGCGTGTTGTATAGCAACCTTTCCGATCGGGATGGCGGGGCCATCATCGACTCCCTGCAGCAGATGAACGTGCCTTACAAGTTTGCCGAGGGGGGCGGGGCGTTGCTGGTGCCTGCCAACCAGGTCCATGAAATGCGGCTGCGCTTGGCGTCACAGGGGCTGCCCAAAGGGGGCACCGTGGGCTTCGAGTTGATGGAAAACCAGAAATTTGGCACCAGCGAATTTCTCGAGCAGGTCAATTACAAGCGTGCCCTGGAAGGAGAACTGGCGCGTTCCGTGCAAACCCTGGCGTCAGTCCAGTCGGCGCGCATCCATCTGGCCATTCCCAAGCCCACCGTATTCGTCAAAGACCAGCAAAGCCCAAGCGCTTCCGTGGTGCTGGCCCTGTATCCCGGACGGACGCTGGATGCCGGGCAGGTGAATGCCGTGGTGCATCTCATCTCCAGCAGCGTACCCAACATGCCGGCCAAAAACGTCACCGTGGTCGACCAGAGCGGCACCCTGCTCTCGGCCCCCTCGGAAAGTGGCAATGGCGTGCTTCTGGATGCCAGCCAGCTCAAGTATGTGCATCAGGTCGAGCAGGATTTCAGCAAGCGCATCGAGGACATGGTGGCCCCCCTGGTCGGCGCCAAAAACGTGCGCGCCCAGGTGACGGCTGATATCGACTTTACCCAGGCCGAACAGACGGCTGAAACCTACAAACCCAACCAGCCACCCAACCAAGCTGCCGTCCTGAGCCAGCAAACGCTGGAAACCAGCAGCCCCGCAGGGGCCCAGCAGGCTACCGGCATTCCCGGCGCGCTGACCAATCAGCCCCCAGTGCCGGCTACGGCGCCCTTGACTACCCCGCCGACCGCTGCCCCCCCGGCCGCCGCCAAAAATGCACCGGCTGCCCCCGCTCCGACTGCAGCAACGACGCTTCAGGAAACGCTCAGCACACGCAAGGAATCGACCACCAATTTCCAGGTGGATCGCACCATCAGCCACACCAAACTGCCAGTGGGCGCCATTCGCCGGCTTTCCGTGGCCGTCGTGCTGAACAATCGCACGATTACGGATAGTGCCGGCAAGATCAGCACGCGGCCCCTGAGTGACGGCGAAAAAACGCAAATCACCACCCTGGTCAAGGATTCAGTGGGTTTTGATGAAAAACGCGGAGATACCTTGAGCCTGCTCAACAGCCCCTTTGACGAGCAGAAGGAAATCCTGGCTGAAGTGCCTCTGTGGAAGCAGCCTGAAACCCTGTCCATGGTCAGGGAGGGTCTGAAGTATGCTGCCATTGCAGGAGTGACCCTGTTCCTGTTGCTGGGGGTTATCCGGCCGGCGTTCAGGAATCTCACCCGGGTGCTGGCGACCGTGCCTGCAGCGCGCGCGGCCAGAAATGAGGGGCCGGCCATGAATGGCGAGGACATGGCGCAAGCCCCATATGCCGCCGCCTCATATGAATCCAATCTCGGAACGGCCAAACAGCTGGCACAGCAGGACCCCAAGATCGTCGCCTCCGTGGTCAAGGAATGGGTGGCGGGCAATGAGTGACGCCGGGGTCAACAAGAGCGCCATCCTGCTGATGACCATTGGCGAGAACGAGGCAGCCGAAGTGCTGAAGCATCTGGAACCCAAGGAAGTGCAGAAGATCAGTGCCGCCATGGTCGCCTTGAAAGGGTTGACCCGCAGTGAAATTTCCGGCGTGTTCGAGGAGTTCCATCAACTGGCCTCCAGAAAAACGACCATCGGCATGAACTCGTCGGATTACATTCGCAACATGCTCACGCGCGCCCTGGGAGATGACAAGGCGGCCGGGCTGATCGACCGCATTCTGCACGGGGGTGACACCAGCGGCATCGAAAGCCTGAAATGGATGGATGCAGCTTCCATTGCCGAGCTGATCGGGGGCGAGCACGCACAGATCATTGCCACGATTCTGGTGCATCTTGAGCCTGATTTGTGCGCGGAGGTGTTGGAAAGCCTTACAGAGCGTACCCGCAATGATGTCATCCTGCGCATCGCCACCCTGGACGGGGTGCAGCCCGTGGCGCTCAAAGAACTCAACGACGTGCTGACCAAGCTTCTGACCGGCAATGCTGCTGCCAAGAAAAGAATCAAGGGCGGTTCGCGCGCTGCTGCAGCCATCCTCAATTTCATGGGCGGCGCGCTGGAGGGTTCGGTTATCGAGGCCGTGCGGGGCTACGACCCCGACCTCGCGCAGAAGATCATTGATGAGATGTTCGTATTTGACAACCTGATCGACATTGATGATCGCGGCATCCAGCTCATTTTGCGCGAAATCCAGTCCGAGTCCCTGATCGTGGCGCTCAAGGGGGCAAGCCCGGAATTGCGCGAGAAGATTTTCAAGAACATGTCCCAGCGTGCAGCAGAAATGATGCGTGAAGACCTGGATGCCAAGGGTCCGGTCCGCTTGAGCGAAGTGGAAGCCGAGCAGAAGGAAATCCTCAAGATCGTCAGACGCATGGCTGACGAAGGACAGATTGCCATGGGCGGCAAGGCGGACGAAGCCTATGTCTGAACTCGATACCCCGAAGGAACAGTTGACCGCTTACCAGCGCTGGGAGCTGCCAAGCTTTGGTGGCGCGGCTTCACCAGGCCGTCCGCACCAGGTGTCCGCCAGCAGTCTTCCGACTGCGGCCGAACTGGAGCAGATGCACCAGCAGGCGCATGAGGAGGGCTATCGTGCGGGGCACGCAGAGGGCATGCGGCAGGCGGAGCAAGAGGCTCGTCGCATCGTTGAAGTGATGGCCCAACTGGACACGCAGCTGAAACAGGTGGATCAGCAGATGGTGCAGGCCCTGCTCGAGCTTGCGTTGGAAGTGACTCGTCAAATGGTGCGCCAGGCGCTTCAGGTCAAACCAGAGCTGCTGTTCAAGGTGATTCACGAGGCCATGGCAAGCCTGCCGCACTTCAACCACGCCGCGCATCTCATCCTGAACCCCGAAGATGCCGCACTGGTGCGGGCCGGGATGGGGGACCAGTTGACGCACTCGGGCTGGAAGATCTTTGAAGAACCGCAGATGATGCGCGGGGGATGCCGGGTGGAGACCGCCCATAGCCAGATCGATGCCACCCTGCCCAAGCGCTGGCAGCAAGTGGTGGCTCACATTGCGCAGGACAGCACCTGGCTGGAATCATGAACGCGCCCAACCGACATCTCAAAGCCTGGCTGGAGGGGCTGGAAACCGCCAGGGAGGTGGTGGCGCAGCCCAGTCCTTTGCGCGTCACTGGCCAGCTTACCCGGGTGACGGGTCTCGTCATGGAAGCGATCGGTCTCAAGATGCCTGTGGGCAGCACCTGCGTCATCGAGTTGCCGGGCCATCGCGTCGAGGCGGAAGTCGTGGGGTTTTCGGGCGACAGATTATTTTTGATGCCAGAAAACGACGTGCAGGGATTGATTCCCGGTGCTCGTGTCAGTCCAGCTGAACCGGTGCAAGGGTCCATTTCTTCGGGTAAACCACAAGTGCGCCGACGTCGCGCCAGCGACATGGTGCGTCATTTGCCTGTGGGGCCTTCCTTGTTGGGGCGCGTGCTGGATGGCGCTGGGCGCCCTCTGGATGCCCTGGGGCCGCTTGTGGAAGAAGAGACCGCGCCGCTGCAAAGCCGCCCGGTCAATCCGCTGGATCGCGCGCCCATTCGGGAATCGCTCGATGTGGGGGTGCGTGCCATCAATACCCTGCTGACGGTGGGACGAGGCCAGCGCATGGGACTGTTTGCGGGCAGCGGGGTTGGCAAAAGCGTCCTGCTGGGCATGATGGCGCGTTATACCAGCGCCGATATCATCGTGGTTGGTTTGATCGGCGAACGGGGTCGCGAAGTGCTGGAGTTCATTACGGACATTCTGGGCCCCCAGGGGCTGGCGCGTTCGGTGGTGGTCGCCGCTCCCGCAGACACCAGCCCGCTGATGCGGCTTCAAGGGGCGGCTTACGCCACGACCATCGCTGAATATTTTCGGGATCAGGGCCGAAACGTGCTGCTGATCATGGATTCCCTGACACGCTATGCCATGGCGCAACGGGAGATTGCCCTGGCCATCGGCGAGCCCCCGGCTACCAAGGGTTACCCGCCCTCGGTGTTTGCCAAGATACCCAAACTGGTGGAAAGGGCGGGCAATGGCACCGTGGGCGGCGGATCGATCACCGCGTTCTACACGGTACTGACCGAGGGTGACGATCCCCAGGACCCCATCGCGGACAGCGCGCGCGCGATTCTCGACGGCCATATCGTGTTGTCGCGGCGTCTTGCGGAACAGGGGCATTACCCTGCCATCGACATTGAATCCTCCATCAGCCGCGCCATGAACCATCTGGTGTCGCCGCAACATTTCGGTCTGGTGCAGCGTTTCAAACATCTGTACGCTCATTATCAGCGCAATCGTGATCTGATCAGCGTCGGGGCCTATGTCAATGGCACCGATCCGCTGCTGGACGAGGGTATTGCCCGTTTTCCCTCCATGGAAAAATTCCTCACCCAGGGCATGTATGAACATGAGTCTTTCGACGTCGCCGTAGCGGCTTTTGGCGAACTGTTTCGCAGTAATCCATGAGAAGTATTGATAAGACATGACCAAAACATTTTCACTGCAACCGCTCGTAGACCTGTCGCATCACAAGAATGATGCGGCAACGATCAAGTTGGGGCAGCTCAATCAACAACAGCAGGCCGAGCAAAAGAAGCTGGAAACACTGCTGCAGTTTCGCCGCGATTATCAAAACAAGTTCCGCGAGGCCACGCAAAGCGGCATGGACCAGCACGGTTTACAGAATTTCCAGAATTTTCTGGACCGACTGGACGAAGCCGTTCATCAGCAACGTGGCGTGATTGAACAGGCCAACCAGTCTTTCGCGCAGGGTCAGGATGCCCTGCACCAAGCGCAACGCACCATGAAGTCTTTCGATACCCTGGCACAGCGACACGCCGAAACGGTCCGATTGCAGACCCATCAGGCCGATCAAAAATTGCAGGATGAGCAAAGCGGGCGATTTGCTGCAAGAAACGACGCGTCAACCGATAAACCCTGACTCCGGAACACACGACCATGCAAAATTTGCCGATCAGCCCCAACGCTTCGCCCGTTGCTCCTTCCCAGGTGGCTACGTCCCAAGCTGATGCGGGCGTGCAGGATAGTGCCAACCCGCCATCCTCAGGGGGCGACTTCAATGCCGTACTGATACGACAACTTGCTGCGGAGGCAGGGGCCGTTGCCAGGGACAGCAATGTTGCGACCGCAGAGACTGGTGTGACGCCACCCGTTGTCTTGTCGATCACCCACAAGGTGAGCGACAGGCATGCTGCATCTACAGCCATTGATAGCGTGACCACAGCGGCTCAAAATGGAATGATGGTGCTGATGGGAGTCCCCATGATGAGTGCTGAATTGAAGACCGGGGTTACCCCGGCACCCATTGCTGCACCCGATTCGGCAGGACCTTCAAGCGCAGGCGCGCAAAACCAGCAATCCTTGCTGGAACAGCTCCAGGCCAGCGAGCCAAACGGTTTGACGGGCAAGCTGGCTGTGGGGCCAGCCACTGTGACAACCCAGGATGTGACATTCAGCACGGCCATGCAGGTGGCCACCAATTTGCAGGCGCCCGTGTTGGATGCTGGTCAGAAGCAGGCAGCGGCGTTACCAGAGCCTGCCAGGGATGCCCGGCTGCTGGCCCAGTCCCAGACGCAGTCACAGGGTTTGATGGTCGCCTCCCAGATGACGGCCCCCAATGCTTCCCAAGACCTGATAGTGAATACTCCCGTGGGGAACAACCGCTGGAACGAGGACCTGGGACAAAAAATCACCTGGATGGCCGGCCACGGAAGCCAAAGCGCCGAGTTGCAGCTCAACCCCCCCGATCTGGGGCCCTTGCATGTGGTGCTCAACGTCAGCGGTGACCAGGCCACAGCCCTGTTTACCTCTCCGCACGCTGCGGTCCGGGATGCAGTGCAACAGGCCTTGCCCAAATTGCGGGACATGCTGGCGGACAATGGCATCATGCTGGGCAATGCTTCGGTCAGCGATCAGGGACGCCATGGGGCACAAAGCGGATATTCAGGGGGGGACAGCAAGCCATCCCCTTCATCCGGTCGTGGTGCCGTTGAGGTATCCTCTGTGCAGCAAGGGCCAAGATCCATTTCCATGCTCCAAACCCAGGGTTTGGTGGATACTTTTGCCTGAGGCCCACTTAACCCCTCAAGGAACCTGGTATGGCCAGAGAAGATAAAAAGCCGGCTGCAGAACCCCCTGCGGCCAAGCCCAAAAAGAAGCTGCTGCTCATTGTGGCAGCTGCCGTCATTGCATCGGCCCTGGCAGGGGGGGGCGCCTGGTATTTCATGAAAGGGAAGCCTGCGGGCGAGGATGAAAAATCGAACAAGACGGTTTCCACCGTACCCATATTCGTTCCGCTCGACCCCTTTACCGTGAACTTGCAGCGCGAACAGGGAGACCAGGTGCTGCAGGTGGGGCTTTCCCTCAAGATCTACAACGCCGATTTGCCCGAGAAGGTCAAGGCTGCAATGCCGGAAATCCGCAGCAGCCTGCTGCTGCTGCTTTCCAGCAAACACGCTTCCGAACTGGTGAGCGTGGCGGGCAAGAAAAAACTCGCCAATGAAATCATCGTGGCCGTGGATACCATTCTGGGCATTGCGCCACCCGCGCCAAAGCCTGCGATTGTCGCCAGCCCGAGTGTGGCCGCGCCAGCAGCCCCCGCCCCGGCAGCTCCCGCATCGGTACCCGCAGGAGATGCTGCTGCACCGCCAGCGACCATCGCAGAGGCGACAGCAGCGCCTGCCCAGGGGGCGGCTGAAGCCACAGCCCCAGCGGCAGCCGCATCAGCCGAAACCAAACCCGCTGCAGAACCTCGCGAGGGTATCGTCGGCGTGTTGTTTACTTCATTCATTATTCAGTGAAACTTGACGATGGCGGATGAATTTCTCTCACAGGAAGAAGTCGACTCTCTCTTGCGAGGTGTGTCCGGGGAGAGCGAGGACGCCGAAAAGCCTGAGGATGATGGCTCGGGGGTTCGCCCATACAGTCTGGGCAAGCAGGAACGCATTGTGCGTGGGCGCATGCCCACCATGGAGATCGTCAATGAACGGTTTGCCCGCCTGTTCCGGATTTCCCTGTTCAATTTGATGCGCCGTACCGCCGACGTCTCGGTCGGGCAATTGCGGGTCAACAAGTTCAGCGAGTTCATTCGCAACCTGCCGGTCCCCACCAACATCAATCTCGTTCATGCCAATCCATTGCGAGGAAACGCGTTGTTCGTGTTTGATCCCAATCTGATCTTTCTGGTGGTGGACAACATGTTCGGCGGAGACGGGCGTTTTCATACCCGGGTGGAGGGGCGCGAGTTTACGCAGACCGAACACCGCATCATCCAGAAACTGATTGCTGCGGTCTTCGAAGCGTATGGTAAGGCCTGGGAAGCGGTCTATCGCCTGCAATTCGAGTTTGTCCGCTCGGAAATGAACCCGCAGTTCGCCAACATTGCCACACCCAATGAAGTGGTGATCGTGACCACCTTTGAAATCGAATTTGGGGGCATCGGCGGTTCGTTTCACATCTGCATGCCCTACTCCATGATCGAACCGATCCGGGAGCTGCTCTACAGCACCATGCAGGGCGACCACCTGGCTGTAGACAAGCGCTGGTTGCAAATGTTGTCCAGGCAGGTGCAATCGGCTGACATCGAGTTGGTGGCGGTGTTGGGCGAAGCGCGCGTGAAAGTGGAACAGTTGATGAAACTCAAGCCAGGCGACGTCCTGCCTCTGGAAATGGGAGAAAACGTGACGGCGCTCATCGATAACATCCCTGTCATGGAGTGCAAGTACGGGGTATTCAACAATCAGTACGCCCTCAAGGTGGAAAAAATGCTTTCCGCCACAATGGGTGGCTTGAACCAGGGAGGATGATCATGCCCAATGAAGCAGGAGAAATCAGCGCAGACGATTGGGGTGCGGCACTGGCCGAGCAGTCTGCGGCAGAAGCGTCAGTTAGCCCGGCATCTGAACCGCAGCCCGCGGCGCAGCCGCATGTATTTGAAAAATTTGGTTCTGACGTGGGGCTTGCTGCCCATAACGACCTCGAGATGATCATGGACATTCCGGTCCAGCTGACGGTGGAGCTGGGGCGGACCAAGATGCCCATCAAGAACCTGCTGCAGCTCGCCCAGGGCTCCGTGGTGGAATTGTCCGGAATGGCAGGAGAGCCACTGGATGTGCTGATCAACGGATTTTTGATTGCCCAGGGTGAAGTCGTCGTGGTTAACGACAAGTTTGGTATCCGCCTGACAGACATCATCACGCCTTCTGAGCGTATCCGCCGGCTCAACCGATAATCATGATGAATAGAATATTGTTGCTACTGGCTTCATGCGCAGCCATGGGAGCCCTGGCCGCCGACAGCCCGCGGCCGGCTTATACGCCACCGTCGGTATTGACCCTGGAGAGTGTGCTGCAGGTGGTGTTCAGCCTGCTGCTGGTACTGGGTATCGTTGCGCTCGTGGCCTGGCTGCTCAAGCGCGTCAGCTTGCCCCAACAAAGCGCGGGGCGTCAGCTCAAGGTCATCAGCAATCTTGCCGTGGGTCAGCGAGAGCGCGTGGTGGTGGTGGAAATCCAGGAAACATGGCTGGTGCTGGGTGTGGCGCCGGGGCAGGTGCAAACACTGCATACCCTCCCGCGACAGGCTTCGGAGCCGAAACATGGGGTGTAGCAGGATGTTGCGGTTGTGCTTCATGTTGTTGCTGTGGATGGCCCTGCCCGTAGCCTGGGCAGCAACACCGGGGATTGCCGGCATTACCAGTACGCCCGCTCCCGGGGGCGGACAGACGTATTCGCTCAGCCTGCAAACCCTGCTGCTGCTGACGTCGCTGGCTTTCCTCCCGGCCATCCTGCTGATGATGACGGGTTTTACGCGCATCATCATCGTGCTCTCGTTGCTGCGTTCAGCATTGGGTACACAGTCTTCGCCTCCCAATCAGGTGCTGATCGGCCTCGCGCTGTTTCTGACCTTTTTCGTCATGTCGCCGGTATTTGACAAGATCTATACGGAGGCCTGGCAGCCTTACGCGGAAAGCAAGCTGTCGCTGGATCAGGCAATGGATCGTGGTGCTGCACCACTCAAGGCCTTCATGCTGCGACAGACACGCGAAGCAGACCTGGCCCTGTTTGTGCGCATTTCCAACAGCGAGCCTCTGCAAACGCCAGAGCAGGTACCGCTCAAGATTCTGGTTCCTGCATATGTCACCAGCGAACTCAAAACCGCATTCCAGATCGGCTTCGTCATCTTCATTCCCTTCCTGATCATTGACATGGTGGTGGCCAGCGTCCTGATGTCCATGGGGATGATGATGGTTTCTCCTGCGGTCATTTCGCTGCCGTTTAAATTGATGCTGTTTGTATTGGCTGATGGCTGGAACCTGTTGATCGGCTCGCTGGTGCAGAGCTTCTATACCTGAGGATCATTGCAAGCATGACCCCTGAAAGCATCATGACCCTGGGCCGTCAGGCCCTTGAACTGACCATCATGGTCTCAGCGCCCCTGCTGGTGACCGCTTTGGGGATTGGCCTGTTGATCAGTATTTTTCAGGCGGCCACGCAGATCAATGAGATGACGCTGTCCTTCATTCCAAAGCTGATTGGCATGGTGCTGGTGCTGATTGTTTCGGGGCCCTGGATGATCGGCTTGATGGTGGATTACATTCGTCGACTGTTTGCCAGCATTCCGGGTATGGTGGGCTAGGGCGATCATGCTGAGCATTACCAGCGCGCAATGGTCTGCCTGGCTTGCTGCGTTCATTTTCCCGCTGGCGCGTATCCTGGCTGTGGTGGCAAGCACGCCGCTGCTGGGTGACAAGGAAGTCCCCCTGCAGATCAAGGTCGGATTGGGCGTGCTGCTGACAGTGCTGGTGGCTCCCACGTTGCAGGTGCCGTCTAATATCGACCCCGCCTCACTTCAGGGACTATTGATCCTTCTGGAACAGATTCTGGTAGGCGTGGTGATGGGGTTTGCCATGCGCGTTGTCTTTTCGGCAGTGGAGATGGCGGGTGAGGTGGCAGGGCTGCAGATGGGTCTGGGTTTTGCCAGTTTTTACGATCCCCAGAACGCGTCCTTTCAACCCGTATTGGCCCAGTTTTTGGGCGTGATCGTCTCGCTGGCTTTTCTGGCTATGGATGGCCACCTGCTGGTTCTGGCGGCACTCTCCGATAGCTTTCAGAGCTTTCCCATCACGACAGCCATGCCCTCGGCGGTGGGACTTCACACGCTGGTGTCCTGGGCGGGCAGCCTCTTTGCCGATGCCCTGCAGATTTCCCTGCCGCTTCTGGCTGCCCTGATGATGACCAATCTGGCCTTGGGTATCCTCACCCGTAGTGCCCCGCAACTCAATCTCTTTGCCGTGGGGTTTCCCATCACGCTGGGCATGGGATTTTTGGTCCTGGCCCTCTCAATGCCTTATTTCAGGCCCCTGATCGAACGCTTTTCCCATGCCGGATTGAGCGCGATGTTGCGTGTGGTTCAGCAACTGGGCCATTAAACCTGGGTGCTGACAAGGTTTCCCGCCACCCCGTTGTTCTGCAGGCCCTGAGAGAGGGTCTGCAGGAAGCTGGTGAGATTGGCCTGGTTGCCTGTGACGCCCTGTGCGCTCAAAAGATTTTGAAAATTCTGTTGCAGGGCTGTATCAGCAGCGCCCAGAGCGCTGCTGGAACCTGGCGAACCCGTGGTGCCAGAAACACCTGAAGTACTTGGAGTGCCACTGGCTGCGGTCAGTTGTTGAATCAGGCTTTGCAATTCCGCCTGAATCTGGCTTGCCCCGCCTCCACCATGATGGTGATGGCCATGGCCGCCGTGCACCCCGGTGATACCGGAGGCTAAGTTTTGGCTGCCGCCATTTGCGCCATTGACCGACGCAGTTGAAGCCTGGCCTTGTGCTTCAAGTGCGGCAAACAGGCTTTGCAGAAAGCTGCCCAGCGCCTGCTGCGCGTTGACACTGGCAGGGGTCGCTGGCCCCGTCGTCGAACTGCTGCCGCTGGTTAGTGATGAAGGGTTACTGTTGTTCGAAGAAAGGTTGGCGGAAGGCGCTGTCACGCCGATCTGGGAAAGCGCCTGGGCGATGACGGAAGCAAAACCGCCAACGCCTCCAGCCCCTGATCCGCTGCCATCACCATCACCATCGCCCTTG
>JAJZHC010000123.1 GCA_021804705.1 Pseudomonadota bacterium | reverse complement strand
GGGAGTCACCCCTGCTGGCATCTGTCCCATGACCTCGATGAGGCGCTCCAGGACGATCTGGCGGGCAAAATAAACATCCGTATTGTCGGTAAAGACCAGCGTCAACACGGCAACGCCGTTGCGATTGAGTGAACGCAATTCGCTCAATCCTGGCAGCCCGGTCATCGCAATTTCGATGGGAACGGTGACGAAGCGCTCGACTTCTTCAGGCGAGCGGCCCGGAACTTCAGCCGCAATCTGGACCTGAACGTTCGTCACGTCAGGAAAGGCGTCAACGGCCAGTCGATTCACGGCGAGTGCCCCGGTAACGAGCAATACGACCGCCACCACGACAACGATCATGCGTTGTCCCAGGGCAGTACGGACGATGGCGCGAATCATGGCTGGAGGCCCCCTTAGCCGCCACCCAGGCGTTGTTTACGCTCGTTATTGAGATGGTAGGCCTGGTCGATCACGATGGGCGTACCCGGTTCAATGCCTGATATCACCGGTCGCCATCCTTTGCTTTCAGGGCCCAGTTTGACCACGGTGAGATAAAATCGGGTCGGAGATTCTGATACAAAAACATGGTCCACCCCGTCCTCACGCACCACGGCGCTGGCGGGAATCACAGGCCGATCCACTGGTTTACCAAAAATCAGCATGTTGGCCATCATGCCCGGCTTGAGCTGACGGTCCCAGTTGTTCACGCTGGTACGCGCCGAGACCGTGCGGCTGTCGGCACTGACCAGTTCGCCCACATAAACCAGTTTTCCCTTGAAATTGCGATTCTTCAAGCCAGGCACCTCAATCAGCATTTCCTGGCCCAAACCCAGCAGATAGGCTTCCTGTTCAGGGACCTGGGCGGTGACCCAAACCTCGGAAAGATCGGCTACCGTAAATAAGGCATCGGCGGGCTGGACCACCTGGCCCTGCACAATCCGGCGCTCAACCACCGTACCCGAGAGGCTGGAGACAACCGGTGCTATCGAATTGATGGCTCCTGTTTTACCCAGCACTTCAATCTGGTCGGCAGGCATGCCCAGCACATGCAACTGGTCCCCCATAGCGCGTTGTTCGGCTTGCGCAGTCGCCGCCTCGCTTTCCCTTCGCTGCAGATCGGCCTGGGCAATGACGTTTTCCTTAAACAGGATGCGCGCGCGCTCAGAAGCATTGCGCGCCAGTTCGTTGGCCGCCCGTGCCTTCAAATAAGCAAGCTGTGCTTGGCCCAGTTCTGTGGAATGAATACGTGCCAGTAGATTGCCTTTCTTCACCTGCTCGCCTGGAGTGGTCAGGATCTCAATCACACGGCCTGTCACGGATGCACCAATGCGCGCCACACGCTGCTCGTCAAAATCGATCTTGCCTGTCACCCGCAATGTTTCAGCGAAAGGTTGAACTACCACTGGTGCTACGGGAATGACCCAAGCGGGTGTGGTCTGATCTTTACTGCTACTCGCAAGATCGATCAGCATGGGATCCTGAGCGACGGGTGCCTGGGCTTGAGGCTTCTGCGAACCTGTCAGCAAAAAAGCCCCCCCTATGCCCAACGCGGCCAGGACCACGAGCACCCCCGTCAGAACCATCACTTTCGTCCGGGTGGATAGTGCCTGTAAGGTTTTCAAAAGGATCATGGCAAGGTCGGTATCGGCAGGGTCTGGGTGGGAGATGCATGCGTGAGATCAAGAGCGGGTCTGGAACGCAACCGGTCAATCTCGACAGAGACTGCGGCAAGTTCATATCGTGCAGTGATGAGCTCACTTCGAGCCGCGCGATAGGTGCGTTGTGCATTAAGCCAATCCAGTATGCCGCGCTCACCGTAGCGGTAAGCAGCTTCTGCAATACGCTGTGCCTCGGCTGCCTGGGCCAGGAGATGGTTTTCCAGCATGGCGACCTGATTACTGGCGATCTTGTACTGGTTGTAGCTGGCTTCAAGCGAGTCGCTCAGCATCAAACGACGCGATGCAGCCATATTGCGCGCCCGCGAGAGCTCGGCTTGCGCCTGGGCCACCTGCCCGCTGCGCCAATCCCAAAGCGGGATCGTCAGGGCCAATCCGGCACGGGATGACGATAAGGTAGGATCCACGTCATGCTGTGCCAGCAACGAGATTTTGGGAAGCCGTTGCGATTTTTCAAGGTCGAGACGGTGCTCTGCGGCCACTCGTTCAGCATCTCCGCGCTGTAGATCAGGATTGCGATCAGCCAGTTCCTGTTGCAATGACGCAAGCGAAGGCAGCCCAATCGCATTTGGCAACTCGCCGCCAATTTCAACGCCTTCGGGTAGTGCCCTGCCAACGGCTATGCGAAGATTGGCACGCACCTGCTGGACGCGCAGCACTGCGGCATCATGCGTTTTTTGGGCATTCAGCAGTTCGGTTTCTGCGGTAATGAGGTCGAATTTTGGCGATTCGCCCACGCCATGTCGCAAGGCGATCCGATCGCGAATCTGTTGCGTCAGCTGCAAGTCCTCCATCGCGGCACTTGCTTCGGCCTGACGGCGTAATACATCGTAGTAAGCCAGCTTGATGCGCGCTACCGCTTCATCCTCGAAGGCCTGGCGTCCGGCATCCACAGACAGGACATTGGCGTCAGCCGCATCGATGCGCGCATTTCTGACAGCGGGATACTCGATGGGTTGATTAAGGCTGATGGAATACACAAAACCTGAAACGGGATTCAACGTATCCCGCTCCTGACCGCGCCCACTTTGCCCTGAGATTTCAGGATTGGGATAAGCCCTGGCAATTTCAGCAGTGCTGCGTGCAGCCTCGACCTGGTCACGGGCTGCCAGAACGGAAAGGTTCTCGTTCAGCCCGATGCGCAAAAGTTCTTCGAGGCCCAATACTGGAGCGGCAGCCAGCACAGTGGGCATGATCCAGGCAGCAAGGCAGAAGCCCCAGGACAGGCTGCGCAACCAGCCTGATACTGAGGATCGGTGTTGTGTCGCTCGGGTCGGCATCGCGTTCATGGGGAAAACAATATCAGACCTGGATTATGGGCAGCTTAACGCAGTCGACAACCCCCCCTTCCATCCTACACGTTTTACCCTGAAAAGGTGCTGCTGACTGGCTTTTAATCCTGCTTCACGCAATCCACGTAAAAGCGCGATTCACCGTTGGCCCCGGTTTTGGACAAACCATGAATATCCGTTTCAAACCCTGGGAAGCGGCCATTGAATTCGCGGGCAAACTTGAGATAGCGCACGATGGTAGCATTGAAGCGCTCTCCGGGAATCAGCAAGGGGATGCCCGGCGGATAAGGCGTCAGCAAGACCGAGGTGATGCGTCCTTCCAGGTCATCGATTTCAACCCGTTCCGTTTCGCGGTGGGCCATGCGGGCAAAGGCATCTGCAGGTTTCATGGCGGGCACCATGTCGGACAGGTACATCTCAGTGGTGAGCCTGGCCACATCATTGGTGCGATACACCTCGTGAATCTGATCAGAGAGCTGCTTCAGACCCCAGGTTTCATAACGTGGATACTTGGCCACAAACTCGGGCAACACACGCCAGAGCGGCTGGTTTTTGTCGTAATCGTCCTTGAACTGTTGCAGTTCGGTCACCAGCGTGTTCCAGCGGCCCTTGGTAATGCCGATGGTGAACATGATGAAGAAGGAGTAGAGCCCGGTCTTTTCAACCACCACGCCGTGTTCTGCCAGGTACTTGGTCACCACGGCTGCAGGAATGCCCATGTCGTGAAAGTCGCCATCCACATCCAGTCCCGGGGTGATGACCGTTGCCTTGATGGGATCGAGCATGTTGAAACCCGAAGCAAGGTCGCCAAAACCGTGCCAACGCTCTCCCGGCTTGAGCATCCAGTCCTCGCGACTGCCAATGCCTTCCTCGGCAAGATATTCGGGGCCCCAGACCTTGAACCACCAGTCTGCCCCCCATTCCTCGTCTACCTTGCGCATGGCGCGCCTGAAATCCAGCGCTTCGTTAATGGACTCTTCCACGAGCGCCGTACCGCCCGGTGGTTCCATCATGGCGGCGGCCACGTCGCAGGACGCAATGATGGCATATTGTGGGCTTGTGGAAGTGTGCATCAGGTAGGCTTCATTGAAGCAGTCCCGATCCAGCTTGCGGGTCTTGCTGTCCTGAATCAGGATTTGCGAAGCCTGGCTCAACCCCGCCAGCAGCTTGTGCGTGGACTGGGTGGACATGACCATGCTTGCCTGGCAAATCGGACGGTCGCGTCCAATGGCATGCATGTCCTTGTAAAAGTCGCTGAATGTGGCATGGGGCAGCCAGGCCTCATCGAAATGCAGCGTGTCGATCTCTCCGTCCAGCATCCCCTTGATGGTTTCCACGTTATACAGGATGCCGTCATAGGTACTCTGGGTGATGGTCAACACGCGCGGCTGCAAGGTACTGCCCTGGGCAAAGGGGTTGGCCGCAATCTTGCGCCGAATGTTTTCCGGTTTGAATTCGCTCAGGGGAATGGGGCCAATGATGCCGTAATGATTTCGCGTGGGCATCATGAATACTGGAATGGCTCCGGTCATCATGATGGCATGCAGCACCGACTTGTGACAGTTTCGATCCACCACCACCACATCACCCGAGGCCACGGTGGAGTGCCAAACGATCTTGTTGGAGGTGGAAGTGCCGTTGGTGACAAAAAACAGGTGATCCGCGTTAAAAATCCGCGCCGCATTCCGTTCAGAAGCCGCCACCGGGCCCGTGTGATCCAGCAACTGCCCAAGCTCGTCCACTGCATTGCACACGTCGGCGCGCAGCATGTTCTCGCCGAAAAACTGGTGAAACATCTGCCCCACCGGGCTTTTTAGAAATGCCACCCCGCCCGAGTGACCAGGGCAAT
>JAJZHC010000010.1 GCA_021804705.1 Pseudomonadota bacterium | reverse complement strand
GGGCGGCATGATGGGTGGGGCCCTCCTGGGTTTTGATGGATTGGTGCCGCCCCATCTGGAGTCTGCCGTGACGGCTACGGTGGTGGTTTCGGTGCTGATGGCCACCCTGGCTACACGCCTGCCCCTTGCAGCCAAGGTGGCCATGGCCGCAACCTTTGCGCTGTTCCACGGGCTGGCCCATGGCGCGGAGATTCCGGCACTGGCCTCCCCCGGCGCCTATGCGGCGGGCTTTCTCGCGGCCACCGCGCTGCTTCTGGCCTTGGGGGTAGGGTTGGGACATCTTGCCCGACAAACCAGAAAGGAAGGGTGGCTGGGTGCCGCCCTCGCGACGCTCACCTTTTCCCTGTTCTGGGCCTGACGCCATGGCTGCCAAAATTTCACGCCGGGCCTACGGGGAAATGTACGGTCCCACCGTGGGAGACCGTGTGCGGCTGGCGGACACAGAACTCTGGATCGAGGTGGAGAAGGATTTCACCGTTTATGGCGAAGAGGTCAAATTCGGAGGCGGCAAAGTCATCCGGGACGGCATGGGGCAGAGCCAGCGCAACGCGGCGCAGGTGGCCGATACCGTCATCACCAGCGCGCTTATCGTGGATGCCGTGTGTGGCATCATCAAGGCCGATATCGGCATCAAGCATGGCCGCATCTGGGGCATCGGCAAGGCGGGCAACCCCGACATCCAGCCGGGGGTTACGCTGCCCATCGGGGCCGCCACGGAGATCATTGCCGGTGAAGGCATGATCGTCACGGCAGGCGGCATTGATAGCCATATTCACTTCATCTGCCCCCAGCAAATCGAAGAAGCCCTCACCTCGGGGGTGACTACCATGCTGGGGGGCGGTACGGGGCCGGCAACCGGAACCTTTGCCACCACCTGTACGCCAGGACCCTGGCACATCCATGCCATGCTCCAGGCGGCAGAAGCGTTTCCCATGAATCTGGGTTTCATGGGCAAAGGCAACGTGTCCATGCCCACCCCGGTGCGGGAGCAGGTCGAGGCGGGCGCCATTGGCCTCAAACTCCACGAGGACTGGGGCAGCACGCCGGCAGCTATCGACAATTGCCTGACGGTGGCGGAGGAGATGGATGTTCAGGTGGCCATCCATACGGACACCCTTAACGAATCGGGCTTCGTGGAAACCACGCTTGCCGCTTTCAAGGACCGCACCATCCACACTTTCCATACGGAAGGGGCGGGAGGGGGCCACGCACCGGACATTATCCGGGCCGTGGGCTCACCCAACGTGCTGCCTTCCTCCACCAACCCGACCCGGCCGTACACCGTGAATACCATCGACGAGCATCTCGACATGCTGATGGTTTGTCATCATCTGGATGCGGCCATTGCGGAGGACATCGCCTTTGCCGAGTCGCGCATCCGGCGCGAGACCATCGCCGCAGAAGACCTGTTGCACGACCGCGGCGCCTTTTCCATGATGTCGTCCGATTCACAGGCCATGGGGCGGGTGGGGGAGGTAGTGATCAGGACATGGCAGACGGCCCACAAGATGAAGGTGCAGCGCGGTGCCTTGAAAGAGGACAACGCACGTCATGACAATTTTCGGGTGAAGCGCTATATCGCCAAGTACACCATCAATCCTGCCATCACCCACGGCATCAGCCACGAGGTGGGTTCCATCGAACCCGGAAAGCTGGCTGACCTGGTGGTGTGGAAGCCGGCCTTTTTCGGGGTCAAGCCCAGCCTTGTCCTCAAGGGCGGCATGATTGCCACGGCCGCCATGGGAGACCCCAATGCGTCCATTCCCACTCCGCAGCCCGTGCACTATCGTCCCATGTTTGGCAGTTTTGGCGCGGCACTGAACACCTCGGTCACCTTCGTGTCCCAGGCCGCCCTGGGCAATGAAGCCCTGTTGCGTCTGGGTTTGCGCAAACCCCTGGTGGCCGTGCGCAATACCCGTGGGGTGACCAAGCGTGACATGGTGTGGAACGACGCCCTGCCCCATATCGACGTGGACCCCGAGACCTACGCTGTGCACGCCGATGGCGAGCTGCTGGTGTGCGAACCTGCCTCGGTGCTGCCCATGGCACAACGCTATTTTCTGTTCTAGCCATGCTGCTCATCGAGGCCCGCACAGCATCTACGACCCAACCCAGTGAGTGGTTGGCGTTATCCTTCGAGCTGCGCTGCAAGAACCGCCTGCGCACGCGTCTTGAAAGTGGCGAGGAGGCCGGATTGTTTTTGCCGCGTGGTACGGTATTGCGCGGAGGCGATCGGCTGCTGGCCCAGGATGGCCGCATCGTCGGGGTGAAGGCCGCACCCGAAGCCCTGCTGGAGGTGGCCAGCCCCGACGCCCTGGCCCTGGCGCGAGTGGCCTACCATCTGGGCAACCGACATGTGGCCGTGGAGTTACAGCCCGGCATGTTGCGTTTTGCCAAAGACCATGTGCTTCAGGAAATGGTTCAGGGACTGGGGCTGCGTGTTTCGGAAGTACACGCACCCTTCGAGCCTGAGAGCGGGGCCTATGGCGGCCATGCCGGGCACGTCCACGGGCATAGTGCAGACGGGGAAGGTCGTGGGGCACGGATCCATGACATGAGCGCCCGGGCAGGTGGCGCATGAGCCAGGCATTGATCCGGCTGATGCAACTTGTCAGCCCCGTGCTGCCCGTGGGCGCCTACACCTATTCGCAGGGGCTGGAATGGGCCGTGGAGACCGGCACGGTGCAAAGCGAAGCCGCGGCACAGGTCTGGATTGAGGACTGCCTCGAATTCGGCGCGGCACACCTCGAAGCCGTCTATCTGGCGCACATGCTGCGAGCCTGGCAGGGGGAGCAAGCCGACCAGGCGCAGGCCCTCGATGCGGCGTTTCTGGCCAGCCGGGAAACGGCAGAGCTGCGTGCGGAAACCCTGCAGATGGGGCATTCGCTGGCGCGCCTGTTGCGTGACCTGGAGGAGTCTTCCACCCAGTCCCTGGCGCTTTTTGCCGAACCCAGTTACCCCCTGGTCTGGAGTTTTGCTGCCAGTGCCTGGTCCATTCCCATGGAAGAGGCCGTGGCTGGATACCTCTGGGCCTGGCTTGAAAATCAGGTGATGGCCGCGGTCAAACTCGTCCCCTTCGGTCAGACTGCGGGCCAGCGCCTTCTGTTGGCTCTGGGCCGGAAGTTGCCCGCTTGTGCGGCAGCGGCACTGCAAACTCCCCTGGAGCAAACCTGCAATTCCATGCCCGCGTTTGCCATTGCTTCCTGTTGTCACGAAACCCAATACACCCGTCTGTTTCGATCATGAGCCTGCATACACAACCCTTGAGAGTTGGCATTGGTGGACCGGTGGGTTCGGGCAAAACCGCCCTGACCCTGGCACTCTGTCTTGCCCTGCGCCACCGCTACAACATTGCGGTCATCACCAACGACATCTATACGGAAGAGGATGCCCAGTTTCTGGTGCGTCACGAAGCCCTCACGCCCGACCGGATTCTGGGCGTGGAAACCGGGGGTTGCCCCCATACGGCCATCCGCGAAGATGCCAGCATCAACCTCGAAGCCGTGGATCGCCTGAATCGCCGCCACCCGGGGCTTGACATCATTTTTGTGGAAAGTGGTGGCGATAACCTCGCTGCCACCTTCAGCCCTGAACTGTCGGACCTGACCCTGTACGTCATCGATGTGGCTGCGGGAGAAAAAATTCCCCGCAAGGGGGGGCCTGGCATCACCAAATCCGACCTGCTGGTGATCAACAAGATTGATCTTGCCCCCTTTGTCGGGGCCTCGCTTGAGGTCATGGATCGGGATGCCAGAAGGATGCGCGGCGCAGCGCCTTTCATTTTCTCGAACATGAAAACCGGATCAGGGCTGGAAGACATCATCGCGTTCATCGAGAGGGCGGGGATGCTTCCTCCCCGGCATTCATGAGCGTTGCCAGCCAGGACATTTTCAATGTTCGACGGGACTACAACACCTGGGTGGCCAACGAGGTGCTGGAAGACTACGCCCTGCGATTTACGCCGCGCAGCTTTCGTAAATGGTCCATCTGGCAGGTAGCCAACACAGCCTTCAGCTCGTCATCCTTTCTGGTCCTGGAGGCCATCGGGGCCACGCTCCTGATGAGTTTTGGTTTCATCAACGCGGCCCTGGCCATCCTGGTGTCCGGCCTGATCATTTTTCTGGCAAGCCTGCCCATCAGCCGCTACTCGGCGCGCTTCGGTCTCGATATGGATCTGTTGACGCGTGGTTCTGGTTTTGGCTATCTGGGATCCACGGTGACCTCGTTGGTCTACGCCGCATTCACCTTCATCTTTTTCGCCCTCGAAGCCGCCATCATGGCTTCCGCATTGAATCTTGCCTTCGGCATTCCAGAGGTCTGGGGCTACATGATTTGCGCCCTCATCGTGATTCCCCTGGTGGCCCTGGGCATCACGGCCATCAGCCGTTTCCAGAGTTACACCCAGCCCGTCTGGCTGTTCCTGCTGCTGTTGCCTTATGTCTATCTGTTGCTCAACCGGTCCCAGGATTTCGTCCTGTTCAGCCACTTTGGGGGGAGCGCAGGAACCGGCATCCACTTTGACCTGCGTCTTTTCGTGGCGGCATGTGCCGTGGTCATGCCCCTCATCGCCCAGATGGGCGAACAGGCCGACTATTTGCGCTTCATGCCTGAGGCGACGGAACAAAACAGGAATCGCTGGAATCTGGGCGTGCTGGTGGGCGGATCGGGCTGGCTGGTGTTGAGTGCCCTGAAGATGATGGGCGGTGCCTTCCTGGCCTTCCTGGCCCTTCGTTATGGCGTGCCTGAAGTTCTGGCCGTGAACCCCAACCAGATGTACCTGAATGCCTTTGGCTTCGTGTTCACCCAGGGTCACTGGGCGTTGGCCATGACCGCGCTGTTCGTCATCGTGTCCCAGCTCAAGATCAATGTCACCAATGCCTACGCTGGCTCTCTCGCCTGGTCCAACTTTTTTTCGCGGTTGACCCACAGTCATCCCGGGCGCGTGGTCTGGGTAGTATTCAACACCCTGATTGCGCTCATGCTGATGGAGCTCAACCTGCTGCAGGTCATGGATCGCGTGCTCGCCCTGTTTTCCAACGTGGCAGTGCCGTGGGTCATGTCGGTGGTGGCTGATCTCGTGATCAACAAGCGCCTGGGGTTTTCCCCCCAGGGTATCGAGTTTCGCCGGGCCTACCTCTACGACATCAATCCGGTAGGGTTTGGTGCCATGGGGATCACCTCAGTCCTGTCCCTGTCCGTGTATCTGGGGCTGTTCGGACCCGGGCTGCAGCCCTTCGCCATCCTGATTGCCGTCCTGTTGCCCCTGATGCTCTCCCCACTCCTGGCCTGGGTGACCCAGGGCAAGTATTACATCGCGCGTCCCACGGCGCTGATGCCGCAGGCGGATCGGGTTGCCGAGCAGACCTGCCTGATTTGCGGGGTGCGCTACGAACGCGAAGATCTGGCCAGCTGTCCGGCGTATCGTGGCAACATCTGTTCCCTGTGTTGTACGCTGGATGTGCGTTGCCACGACCAGTGCAAACCCCAGGCGTCATTGACGGAGCAATGGACCCGCTTCATCGGCAAGTTCCTGCCCCAATCCATGGTGCCTTATCTGAAAGCGGGTTTGGGGCAGTATCTGCTCATGATGCTGGGATTTACCCTGTTTCTCGGCCTCGTGATGAGCTTTCTGTACTATCAGGAGATACTCACCCTGAAGCCGGCAGATGACGAACTGCTGGGCTATCTGCGCAGTACCTATGTACGGATCGGGTCGGCGCTGCTGCTGATTTCGGGCATCATAGCCTGGTGGATGGTGCTGACCAGCAAAAGCCGTCATGTGGCCCAGGAAGAGGCCCGGCACCAGACCGAACTGCTGCTCCAGGAAATCAATTCGCATCATCAAACCGATCTGCTGCTCCAGGGGGCAAAGCGTTTTGCGGACCAGGCCAACCAGGCCAAGAGCCGTTACATCATGGCTATCAGCCACGAATTGCGCACTCCGCTGAATAGCATCCTGGGCTATGCCCAGATTCTCGATGGCGATACGTCAATTCCGGAAAACCGCCGTCAGGCGGTGAGCGTGATCCGCAGAAGTGGCGACCATCTGCTGTCCCTGATCGAGGGTACCCTCGACATTGCGCGTATCGAGGGGGGCAAGTTGCGGCTCGAGATCAAGCCCCTGAATTTTCTTGAATTCGTCGAGCAGATCGTCAGCATGTTCGAGGTTCAGGCCCATAACAAGGGCATCCAGTTCTTCTACCGCCCCTCGGGCGAATTGCCTGCCTTCGTGCGCGCGGATGTGGGCCGACTGCGCCAGATTCTGATCAACATCCTGGGAAACGCAGTGAAATTCACCACCCAGGGCGAGGTGGTCTTTCATCTGCGTTATCAAAACGAGATTGCGGTGATCGAGATCGAGGATACCGGACCGGGCATCGACCCCAAGGAGCTGGAGATCATCTTCGAGCCCTTCGCTCGTGGTACGGCTACCCACGTGGGCGCCACAGGCGGGACGGGGTTGGGGCTCACCATCGCCAAAATGTTGACGGACCTCATGGGGGGCGAACTGTCCGTGGAGAGCACCCTGGGGCGAGGGTCGCGTTTCAAGATCCGCCTGTTCCTGCCCCACATCAGGCCCCTGCAATCCGCCAGCGAACCGCGCCACCAGAAATGTGTGGGTTATGTGGGCGTGCGGCGCCGGATTCTGGTGGTGGATAACGAAAAGAACGATCGTGACCTGCTGGTGAGCATGCTGGTCCCTCTGGGATTTCAACTGGCTGAGGCCAGCAGTGGCCAGGAGTGTCTCGACATCCTGCCACGCTTCTGTCCGCACCTGATCTTCATGGACCTTGCCATGCCCGATATGGACGGTTGGCAAACCATCCGGCGCATTCGCGCAAGCGGGCTGAGTGAATGCGAGATCGCCATCATTTCTGCCAATGCCTTCGAGCGTGGTGCAGAAAACGAGGTGGGCATCACCGCAGAGAACTTCATCACCAAACCGGTGCGCCTCTACGACCTGGTGGACTGGATTGGCCGGCATCTCAGGCTGGAATGGGTCACGGCGACAGAAGTGCCCGACACGGAACGGGTGCCCGTTCCCCTTGTTCCCATGATCTACCCGCCGCACGCCCAACTGCAGCGTTTGCTGGCTCACGTGGAGCGCGGTTACGTCCGTGGCGTGGCGACCCAACTGGGGGAAATCGAAGCGCTGGACCCGCGTTACGAGGGGTTCGTGGCTGCGATGCGCAGGTTGTCCGGGCAGTTTCAGTTTGATGCCATGAAAACGCTGTTGAAGGCTGGGCTTGGCAAAGAGGAAGCGGAACATGCATGACAGAATCGGAGACGGGATCGTCCTGATTGTGGACGACGTGCCTGAAAACCTTGCCCTGCTCCACGATGCCCTGGATGAGGCGGGATATGTGGTTCTGGTGGCCACCAGCGGGGAGAGTGCCTTGCAAAGCGCCCACAAGAACCGGCCTGACGTCATCCTGCTGGATGCCCTGATGCCGGGCATGGATGGCTTTCAGGTGGCCCAGGCGTTGAAAGCGGATTTTGACACGCAGCATATCCCCATCATTTTCATGACGGGGCTGACTGAAACCGAGAGCGTGGTGGCCGCCTTCGCGAGCGGCGGCTCGGACTATGTAACCAAACCTATCCGGCCCCAGGAGGTCCTCGCGCGGATTGCGGCCCACATGCAGAATGCGCGCCATATCAAGCAGGCGCGCACAACGCTGGACCGGCTTGATCAGGCAGCGGTCACCATTCATGAGACCGAAGGGCGGATCGTCTGGAAAACGCCCCAGGCCTGGACGCTGCTCAATGACTATTTCGGTATGGTGGATGCGCAGGTCCCGCCACCGCTCATGGAATGGGTTGTGAAGGTGCGTGAAGCCGCAAGTCGGGGGCAGGATGCTCCCATCATCCTGGAAAGGGGTACGAAGCGATTATTGGGCAGCGTGCACCCTGGCGACTCGGATCAGGAGATGGTCATCACCTTACGTGAGGAAAACCGGGGAGATCTGATCCAGGCGTTGTCAGCGGCTTTCGCTTTGACCCTGCGGGAAGCCGAGGTGCTGTTCTGGGTGGTCAACGGCAAGACCAATCGGGAAATCGGCATGATTCTGGGCAGCAGCCGGCGCACCGTGGACAAGCATCTGGAACATGTGTTCGAAAAACTCGGCGTGGAAACGCGCACCTCTGCTGCGGGGCTTGCCATGAAGCGCGTCAAGATGCCGGCCCTGGGTTAGGGGGAAAATGGGGACAGACCCCGTTTTGGGGTCTGTCCCCATTTTCCCCCGCCTAACTCAACGCATCGGGTGGCTTTTGGATCCAGAATTGGTACATCCCGAAAAATGTATCCGGGTTTTCGTTCTCGAATGACTGCCACTGATCAAGCTGGGTGAGCGTTGAATCATTGGGAAAGCGCAACCGATAGGCGGTCATCACCCTGGGATCCAGTTCAAACCCAAGAAATCTCAGATTGTTGTCCCGCAAAAACCCGCTAATGGTTGCCAGTGACAGGCGATGCTCCTGGACGTGAAAGAGCAGATCGCGACAGGAGCTGGTACTGAAAAAATCGAGAGCCCTGACGGCCAATCCAAGATTTTCATGGTGGTCCAGTTCGAGCAGATATTGCCTGCAAGCTCGAATGTCGTGGTCCGTGGTTCCATAACCTTGCTCGGCGATCAAGGCGCGCGCCTTGACGATGTCTCTTCGCGCCAATTCGCTGTAGAAACCGAGTTTCATGAACCCACCCGGGCGCAGGATGGACAGCAGCACCCGCCACCCTGCCCAGTGATTCTCAAGGTGATGTAACACCCCCACGGACTCAATCAGGTTAAAGTTGCGGCCGATGGTCCCCAAATGGAGCAGGTCGGCCTGACCATACTCGATGGAGGTCAGGCCAAGTTCCCTTGTCTTGCGCTTTGCGTAACAGAGGCTACTCAGACTCAAGTCAACGGCGAGTACCTTTGCCCCCTGGAGTTGCCTCGCCGTTTCAATGGCGTGCTGGCCCGTGCCGCATCCGGCAATCAAAACATCGGCATCCCCCGTCAGGGTGCAATGCATTAAATCGGCCAGAGGGAGTTTTTGGGACAAATAGCCGAGCAGGGGTTTGGCTTGTGGTATTGGGGCCACCTTGATCCAGCGGGGGTATGGGTGATCTTCATACTGGCGCTGCACCTGAAGCGATACTTGGTCTTCGATGCGGGTCATTTGAGGAATCGTTGCCCGCAACTGGCGCTCTTCTTCCGGTTCGCGTACCTGTTGGTCAAGTACAGCCATCACCGGGTCTGGCCAGGGTTTTTCCAGAAGTCGTGCAGCAAGCGGAATGGAGTCGAGCGGGAAGTAGGCCGCAACTGCCACCGGCCAAAGCGCTGGAATGTCGGTCTGTGCATCCAGCGCAGCAACCAGTGCCTGCCGTAGTTCACCCGCTTTCCGGATTTCGGCATCTGTGTACGGGAACACGTATTCATTAATGAAACACTGATTCGCCAGAGCGCAGTAGAAATCCAGAGTCCACCTGTTTTCGCCCCCGGAGGGCTGCGCCCCATCGACGGCCTCGAGCAGGATGAGCCGCACCACAGTGAGAAAGCGCTCGGTCTCGATGTCGTCAACACGGGCTGCGTTGAGCAAGGCGCACAGCAAGGGGTCCGTTTGAAAGTTGGCGAGGTTGTCGGGCCCGGGCAGGTCATGAATTGACAAGCGTCGCGGCCATGCTTTGGTGGCCCATGCCATGGCCTTCTGAACGTCCGGGTTCAGCTTGACCCAGCGGATGCATACTCCCGAAAGATCGGTGGGTCTTCCCCAGTTTTCTGTCAAGGCACGAACCAGCGCCAGGCGAATCTCGGCCGGGGCTGTTGCCACATTGAGATGCTTGGCGCATGCCACAAAAATGCTTTTGGCTTCAACCGTTTCCTGAAGTCGGAGCGATTGCATAATGCAGTTCATGGCCGTCGTTGACTTGCCCTGTGCATTGCGTAGCAAGGCAAGGTTATTCAGGGCCATGGCAAATTCTGGCTTGAACTCCAGAGCGCTACAGTAGCTTGCTGCGGCGTCATCAAAATGCCCCAGGTCATTGAGGAGGACGCCCAGGTTGCAGTGTGCTTCGGCGAAACCGGGTCTGAACTTGAGTGCCCGACGATAGCACGTCACCGCATCATCAAACCGTCCCTGCGCTTTCAGGGTGTTACCCAGGTTGTAATGGGCTTCGGCGTAATCCGGCTTGAACTGGACTGCGCGACGATAACTTTCCACGGCGTCTTCAAGCTGCCCCAAAACGATCAGGACGTTGCCCAGATTGTTGTGGGCCTGGGCGAGATCAGGCTTGAGCTTGATTACGGTGCGATAATGGGTTGCCGCGTCATCGAGCCGCCCGAGAACTTTCAAGGCATTGCCCAAGTTGTAATGTGCTTCGACATCGTGGGGCAGCAGTTCGGCCGCCCGTTGCAACGTGGACAGTGCCATTTTATTTTGTGCTGTAAGGGACGCCCCCAGAGCCTTCCAGATCAATCCGGAGTCTGGATACTGCTCGAGTAGTTTGCGGGCCAGGTTTTCCATCTCCCCATAGCGCCCGGAATTGAACAGGGTGGCCAGCTGGTTCGATTCAGTCTGTGGCGGGGCAGAAAGTTTAGCCAGGAGGGATTGAGCAGAATTGGCTGATGCCAGCTTGGGTTGGCAACATATTTTGTACTTCAGCCCGCTGCCGCAGGGACAAGGATCATTTCTTCCGACGCCCATTCGCTAACCCTGGAAATTGGCCATTTCTGGGGCGTTCCTCTACCCGGCTTGGGGAACCCCCACTCGTGACAGGGCATCGGAGTGTAGCAGGGGGTCATTCGCTGAATCAGCGATGTAGCAATTTTTTGCAATTCGTTTGCCGACTAGTCGAAATGCGCCGTCGCCGTTCGTCGTGTAAGGTAACCATTTTTAGGAGACCTCCATGCCCCGTTATATGATCCAAGTTCGCGCCACCGCAATGAGCGAGGCTGGCGACTTCCCTGATGACCCTACGCTCGTGCCGCGCATGATGGCATTCCATGACGAGATGGCCAAGGCTGGCGTACTACTCGATGGAGCCGGTTTGCAGCCCAGCAGTCAGGGATTTCGCGTGCAATATGACTCCGCCGGCCAGCCGCGCGTCATGGACGGCCCCTTCGCTGATACCAAGGAATTAATTGCAGGCTACACGCTGATCGAGGTGCGATCACGCGACGAAGCACTGGCCTGGGCGCAGCGTTTTCCGGCGCCGTTTCCTGGGCAGCCCTGTTGCATCGAGGTGCGCCCGCTGATGGGTGGCGTCGACCTGCCACCCGAAGATGCCGAACGCATCATCCGCGAACAGCTGGCCGCCATCAAGAAGGGCGGATGACGCCTCCCATCGAGGCCGTCTGGCGCCTGGACTAACAACGAACGTGAGCGCGGGTTGCTATATTTTGCTGCGCGCATCCTTGAGCAAGGATTTGAGACGACCAAACAGACCATTGTCCGCACTGCCGCCCTGGACTTTGTGCTTCACCGAATCCATCTCCTGTTTCACGGTTTTGAAATCCCCATAACCCAGAAGGCTGCCCAGCTCAAGCTGTTGCGAGGCATGCTTCAGAAGATCCAGGGCAGCCTGCTTGTTCTTGACCGGGTCTGCCTGGAACATGGTTTCCGCATCCTGCACATCAGACTCTGCCTTGAGCGGCGGCAGGGGAATCACGTTGACCTTGGTGACCAGCGAACTCAATGTGTCAGCCAGGATCTGGGCTGCAGCATCCGTGTTGCCAGCCTGGGTATCCCGAGTGGCTTCCTTGATGGCTTTGGGGTAAGTTTCCATGGGCATGTAGTCAGTGCTGATACGGATTTCGCTCGTGAGAGGCTCCAGCATGGTCCGGGCTTCCTGAATTTTTCCGGCCGCGAGTTTGGCCCTGACCTGGGACAGGGTTTCCTTCACTGCCTTCGGATCAGCCTTCAGGTCCGTGGTGGTGGCGCGAACGTCCACCGGCAGCATGCTGAGGTGGGGATCGCGCGCTAGCAACACGTCCAGTTTTCCTGAAGCTGTGGTCAGCGATTTGTAGGCGCCGTCCTTGTCATGATTTGCAAGCTGGTAAATAGCGGTCAGCATGGCTTCCTGAGCCTCCACTGCTTCTCGGGCAAGGTGCTGTCGTTCCTTGATCAGGGCCTGGGCTCCTTCCTGATGGGCTTTGCCTGATTCTGGCGTTGAAGCAGCAGTTGCAGCCAAGGCTGGGCCCTGCAGAACGCCTGCCAGAAACAGGGAAAGTATGTTCAAGGATACTGTCTTGCGTGACGTAAGCATGATAAAACCTCCACCATCTGATTGAAATATGAGCTGATTCAGGTGACCTATCACTTTAATTGGCCGATACCTGGAAATTATGTCCAGTTGCGAAAATTAGTGAGCAATCACAACAATCGGAGACTTGGTAGAGGGGGAGAGATGGCTACACTTCCAGCTATACTTTAAATTGACTAACAATATTGCGCATCTGTCCAGCAAGGCTATCCAGTTTTTGGGCTGACGCCGACGTGGATTTTGCTGCCGCGCTGTTCTCGTCAGTCATCTGGGCTACGCTTTCAACATGATTTGCGATGTCATGACTAGCGGCACTTTGCTCCCTTAGCGCAGATGACATTTCATCAACTGCTAAAGAAACCTGAGAAGCGCTCTGTTGGATTTGGTGAATTCGCTCTCCTGCCTGGTTTGCCAACGCTTGGCCGCTATCCACTTTAACAACCACATTTTGCATATGGTGTTCAGCTTCTTTAGTGCAGTCCTGGATTTTCTGGATCATGTCACGAATATCTGCCGTTGATTTTGATGTCCGCTCTGAAAGATTTCGCACCTCGTCTGCAACAACGGCGAACCCTCTTCCGTGTTCTCCAGCACGAGCAGCCTCAATCGCAGCGTTAAGAGCGAGGAGATTCGTCTGTTCAGCAATTTCATTAATGACATTAGCAATAGTTGAAATTTGCTGTGATTGTTCTCCTAAAGAGATCATCGTACGGGATGACTCTTTGACCAGATTCGCGATAGCGTTCATCTCATTGGCAGCACGAACAATGATGTCACCGCCTTCTGTAGAGATCTTTCCCGCCTCCATAGATAGCTCTCTGGCCTCTCTGGCGTTATCTGAAAGGTGAGACACTGAAACGGTGACTTCTTCAACAGAAGCTGCCATGGATGAAGCGGCCTCGCTCTGACGCGATGAGCTCGCAGCTACATCTATAGATGCCTTTGAAAGAGTCTTGGCGGCATCAGAAACATGTTCGACGCTAGCCAGCACGTCTTTGAGTGATGATTGAACCTTTGAAACCATACTATTAAAAGCCGTACCCGTTTGGCCAATCTCATCGTTTCCAGTGATTTTGACCCGACCCGTAAAGTCATTACCAGCCTCAATTAATCTGATTGACTCCCGCATTGCTTCCAAAGGTGATACGACAGATCTAACGACGGCTACCGCAAGTATGAGTACTGCCAAAACGGCAATAATTATGGTTGAATATATTATTGTCACCGCGCTCTTCATTGATTCAGCACTGTTAATGTAAGTAATCTCTCCAACGGTATTGTCAATTTTGATGAGTTGTTCAAGACCTTCTGTAATGACTTTAGACGTAGGAGCCGCTTCTGCAAAGTGGGCTTGAAGATTTTCAAAAAGTACCTTTCTTTGATCACCATTGTTAGGGTTGTCTAACTCGGCTGCCATTGTGTCAAAAGATTCATTTGACTTGCGCCATTCATCCCATTTTCCGGAAATCCGATTCCAAACAGACGTTTCCTCTTGATTCAGCGAAATTGTTTTGTATATTTTTAGTCCAGCATCAATACGATCGTAAGCCTTTTTTTTCCTGGCTAGAATATCGCTCACTTTCTTTGTAACAGGCTCACTTTCAAGTTTGGCTACTTCCCGGTTGGCCACTTTTACTTCAGCCATTCCGCGCCCCATTTCCTCTAGGCTAAAAAGAGAAGGTAGGCGATTCTGGCCCAATTCCTTAACCGAAGCAGAACCCTTTCCGATACCCTGTATGCCAGCGAAGCCAACAACCAAAAGGGCGATAAGCGATGTAACTGCCAGAAAAATAAGTCGAAATTTGATACTTATGCGGTTCATATAATAAACTCCATCAAACTGTACATATCCAATTTTGCAGATCTAGAACGTATATCGACAAAATATGCGGAGTCTATAGCGATTCTAATCTCTCATTCGGGAAATCAAGGCCAGCTCACAAACCGATGCTGACCTACTACCCATAAACAGAGTCACTGGGAATATAAATCCTCAATGGCTGCCTCCCGAAACGCTATCAGCAGCAAACGTCAGTGGTTGAGGCGACAGGCTCATGAGGGACAAGACGTTCCAGAAACTATTCAAAGGCATGATGCAAGCCAGGCTCATCGTCATTGATGAAGACTGAAGCCGAAATATGCATGGCATTCACCAATACCAACCCCTCCTTTATCTTGCTATCTTCCAGACATTTTTCCGCTTCGGACGTAATGTTGACGAAAGCCCGGCGCGTTGGGATATTGAATCAGAGCTCTTTTCTATAATTTTTCACGTGCATTCCAGTGGATTCAAATGCCCATCGCAATTTTCCACTCTGGCGTGGGCTCTATCAGTCTGCGGGTTTGGGTATCGAATAATCCATAACTATAGGTCGCTTCACACGCAACCTCCCCCTGCGCATTAATCATTTGCTGGCGTAATTTGAATACTTTCTGGTGAGCTTTGCTTTCGGTAAACACTTGCTCCAGGGTGACCGTGATTTCATCCCGCGCATGCAGTTCCTTAAGGAACCTGATTTGGCATTCCAGCATCACGGGGCCCTTTTTATAAAGCAGTATTTGTGGAATGCCATAACCATTTTTCGTGATGTAATCCCACCTCGCATCTTCAAAAATCTGCATATAAGTTGCATTGTTAACGTGCCCAAAAAGATCGAGATGGGTTTCTCGAATCAGGACCTTTGTCTCAAATCTGCTCATTTCAAAACCTCTCATCAAGTTAATTCCGCCGTAAGATCAGGCGTGTCGTTCTTGGGACTGTTGACTTTGGTGCTGACCGGATACGCCTCCATCTGTTGTTCCGGATATGGGCCGATCAAGGTTTGGATTTTGGATACGTCAGCGAGTTGAGGATCCAGCCAGGTTTTATAATGTTCTGGTGGAATGATCACCGGCATGCGCTCGTGGATGTCTTTCATCAAGAAATTGGCGTGGGTGGTGAGAATCGTAAAGGTCAGGATTTCTCTCTCTGGCGTCCCCCAGTGTTCCAGTAGTCCACCCATGCCAGTAGTGTGGGGGGCGCTATCTCATTCGCGGTGCCGAACTGCTGCTGCAAGCGCTGTGGGTGTCGTGAAGGATTTTCTGTCAGCTTATCAGGCCAAGCACAAATTGGGGCAACCCCTGGCTACTGCCGTGGTCTCATACCCCGACCCTGCTCTATGATGAGACAGCGGTTCGCGTGGACATGGATGCCTTAGAACGCCTCTGTGAATTGTTCGAATGATACCTTTGGACTTTCTCAGACCAGCTTTTGGTGGAGGGTAGGAGGATCGAACTCCCGACCTTCTGATTGCGAACCAGACGCTCTCCCAGCTGAGCTAACCCCCCACTTGGTTTGGTATTATAAGCATATGGAATCATCGCGCGCATCTCTAACTCATCCACTGGCATTTCTGGGGGCCTTTCTGGCCATTGCCTTTGCCTGGCTGCCCGCGCTTTGCCTCGCGCTGGGCCACCCGGGCTGGCCATTCTTCATCGGCCTGATCGGCTTGCCGTTGCTGGAACTGGCCGTGGGCGATTACCAAGGCCCCATTCCCTACTGGAGTTTCTGGAGCCTGCGCCTCATTCTGGCGGGCATCACCCTGCAGGGTCTCGTGGGAGCTTATCTCTCGCAGAGTTATTCCTGGGGGCTGGTGTTGCTGGCAGCTGCAGGCTCGGGCTACGCCGCCGGTGGATCGGGTAATGCCCTGGGGCACGAGCTGGGACACAGTCGCCTCGTTTGGGACCGGCGCCTTGCCAAATGGTTTTTCACGACGGTATGTTTCGGCCATTACACGCAGGAACACGGAGCAGGGCACCATGTGCTGGTGGGTACGCCGCGAGACAGCTTATTTACCTACGTGACCGATACCCTGGCCGCCTTTTCCAAGCGCAACATGATCAAACAGTTTCGCATCGGGGTGGAGATAGCCCGTGCACGGGGCAACCTGTGGTCCGAAGTGTATGGGCCGATCGTTTTCTACGGGTTGCTCAATCTGGGAATGTTCTTCCTGGCGGGCTGGAAAGGTGTGGCGTTTCTGACCGTGCAAACCTTCGTGATGTACACGGTGGATGCCTCGATTACCTTCATTCAGCATTGGGCGCTTCATCGACAACAGAACGAGGGACGATATGAACGCATTGGCCCCCGGCATACATGGGATTGCCGCAACTGGATCACGACGCTCGTCTCGTTCAACAATTGCCGCCACGCCGACCATCACATCCACCCGGGCCGCGATCTCAATGCCTTGGCCCAAACAACCGAGGCACCACAGATGCCCTACGGTTATGCCGTCATGGGCACGTTGGCCAATTTCCCGCCACTGTTTCGGCGGGTCATGGAGAAGCAGATGAAAATGGGGACAGACCCCAATTTGGGGTCTGTCCCCTAATCCCCCAGCGCCACGAACAACTGGGTGGCATCCAGTAACTGCTGGCTTTGTGCCTCCACCAGACGCAACTGGGCCTGCGCCAGTTCGCGCTTGGCCGCTTCCACCTGCAGCACCCCGATGCTGCCCGCTTCATGACTTTTTCGGGCCAGATCGAGCGATGCGTTCGCCGTGGCGAGTCCCGCCTGCACGGTGTCGAGCATCTCGGCGTCATGGGAAAGCGCCGTCAACGCGTCCGCCACCTGGCTGAAGGCCCGCACCACCGTCTCTTCATACTGGGCCAGAGCCGCCTGGTAGGCCTGTTCCGCACCCCGCTTTTCTGCCGCGAGCATGCCGCCATTGAAAACCGGTGCGGACACACCTCCTGCCAGGGCCCAGGCGTTGCTGGCGCCATAAAAGAGCCGGGAGGGGATCAATGCCTCCTGCAGCATGTCGGCGCTCAGGGTCAGGCTGGGGTAGAGGTTGGCCGTGGCAACACCCACCGAAGCGCTGGCTGCATGCAGGTTGGCTTCGGCCGCCAGAATGTCGGGACGCTTGCGCACCAGTTCGGAGGGCAGGCTTACCGGAAGTTTTTCGGGGAGCGCCAGGTGTTCCAGTTCCAGCTGGGGCGGGGACCAGTCGGCTGGCGCCTTGCCCACCAGCACGGCGAGGGTGTGATAGTTCAGGCTGGCGCGTTGCCTGAGTGCGGGGAGTTGCGCGCGATCGGCCATCAGGCGGCTTTCTGCACCCAGAATGTCCATGCGCGTAGCCGCTCCAGCTTCGAATGAAGCCCGCATCAGCGCCAGCGATGATTCATCTGCCGCCAGCACGCGTTGCATGGCTGCGATTTCGGCATTCACCGCGGCCAGCGACACGGCCTGCGAGACGACGTTGCCCGACAGCACCACCACCATGGCGTCGAGCTCGTGGCTTTGATACTCCGCCAGGGCCTGCTGGCGTTCCACCCGACGTTGTCCTCCACCGAAGAGGTCCACGGTCCAGCTCAGGGACGGACCCGCTTCGTAGTAGGTGAAAGGCGGAATCATGAAATTGGAGGGACCGAACAGGGCGACGCCATATTTCTGCCGACCGGCCAGCGCATTGAGGGCAACCTGGGGCATCAGGCTGCCGCTGTATGCCTGCACGGCAGCTTCGGCTTGCGCCAGGGTGGCCCGGGCCGCGGCCATGTCGTGGTTATCCGCCACCGCCTGATGGATCAGGGCATTGAGGGGTGCTGAGGCAAACAGTTCGCTCCACTCGGACTCGATGTGCTGCCCCAGCACAATGCGTCGTTCCGGGGTCAGGATTTCCTTTTCCGAAAGGTAGGCTTTGCTGGAGGGGGGATCGGGCACCGTGAAATCGGGGCCGACGCTGCAGGCGCCGAGTCCCAGCGTTGCAAAGAGCACGAGAAGGCGATGCTGTTTCATCAGGTTACTCCATGACCGCAACTTCCTGCACACCGGCAGTCCGCGCCGGCGGACGCATGAAAAGCAGCAGGGGAATCACGGCAAGCGTGACGAGCATCATCAGTTTGAAATCGTCGTTGTAGGCAATCATAGCCGCCTGGCGGGTGATCATCCCGTTGAGAGCCTGAAGGTCCGCCGTGCCATGCATGATCTGGGGCAGGGTATAGGGCGTGATGTGTTCGGCGAGTGTGGCGTGCATGGACTGCGTATTGCGGGTGAGCAACGTTTGCACCACCGAAATGCC
>JAJZHC010000122.1 GCA_021804705.1 Pseudomonadota bacterium | reverse complement strand
GCCCATTCCGAAGTCCTGCCGCGCGACGTCAGTCTCGCCACCCGGCTGACCCGAAACATCACCCTCAACTTGCCACTGCTGTCCGCCGCCATGGACACGGTTACTGAAGCCCGCCTGGCGATAGCCCTGGCCCAGGAGGGCGGCATCGGCATCGTGCATAAAAATCTCAGCATCGAGCAGCAGGCCGCCGAAGTCGCCAAGGTCAAGCGCTTTGAATCTGGCGTGGTACGTGATCCCATCACGGTTTCTCCCGACATGCCGGTGAACGAGGTCCTGCAACTGACCCGCCAAAACCGTTTTTCCGGATTGCCCGTGGTTGAGGGCAACAAGGTGGTGGGCATCGTCACCAACCGTGACTTGCGCTTTGAAACCCGGCTGGATCAGCCCGTGCGCAACGTCATGACGCCGCGCGACCGTCTCGTCACGGTGCGCGAAAGCGATTCACGCGATGTGGCCATGCGCCTCATGCACCAGCACCGGCTGGAGCGCGTGCTGGTGGTGAACGACGCCTTCGAGCTGCGTGGCCTCATCACGGTGAAGGACATCCTCAAGTCATCCGAACATCCGCTCGCCGCCAAGGATTCCTCGGGGCGCCTCCTGGTGGGCGCTGCCGTGGGTGTGGGCGAGGGCACGGACCGGCGTGTCGAAGCGCTGGTGGAAGCCGGTGTGGACACCATCGTGGTGGATACGGCCCATGGCCACAGCCAGGGCGTGCTGGACCGGGTGCAATGGGTCAAGAAACGCTTTCCCCACATCGATGTCATCGGCGGCAACATCGCCACGGCCTCGGGCGCACGCGCCCTGGTGGATCATGGCGCCGATGGCATCAAGGTGGGCATCGGCCCCGGTTCCATCTGTACCACGCGCATCGTGGCGGGGGTGGGTGTGCCGCAAATCACGGCCATCCGCAACGTATCCGAAGCCCTCGCGGGCACCGGGGTACCCTGTATTGCCGACGGCGGCATCCGTTACTCCGGCGACGTATCCAAGGCACTTGCCGCAGGGGCCAATGCCGTGATGATCGGCGGCCTGTTTGCTGGCACCGAAGAGGCGCCGGGCGAGATCGAATTGTTCCAGGGCCGCTCTTATAAATCCTATCGCGGCATGGGCTCGTTGGGTGCCATGCAGCAGGGTTCGAGCGACCGCTACTTCCAGGACTCCGAAAACAACGCCGACAAGCTCGTCCCCGAAGGGGTTGAAGGCCGCGTGCCTTACAAGGGTACGGTTATGGCCGTGATCCACCAGTTGATGGGCGGTCTGCGTGCCAGCATGGGCTATCTGGGTTGCGGCACCATCGATGCCATGCATGAGAAGGCCGAGTTTGTGGAAATCTCCCATGCGGGCATGCGCGAATCCCACGTACACGACGTCCAGATCACCAAAGAAGCTCCCAACTACCACATCGATTGAACCGGATGTCCCGCAAAAAAATCCTCATCCTCGACTTCGGGGCGCAATATGCGCAACTGATTGCCCGCCGCGTGCGCGAAGCGGGTGTGTACTGTGAGCTCCACCCCTGGGATGTCAGCGACACATTCGTGCGCGACTTTGCACCCCAGGGCATCATCCTTTCGGGGGGGCCTTCCTCGGTGACCGAAGAGACGCCACCCCGAGCACCTGATGCCGTGTTTCATCTGGGTGTACCGGTGCTGGGTATCTGTTACGGCATGCAGACCATGGGCGCGCAGTTGGGCGGCAAGGTCGAAAACGCCACCCATCGTGAGTTCGGCTACGCCGAAGTGCGGGCCCGTGGCCATTCCACCCTCTTGCGCGACATCCAGGATCGAACCAACAACGCGGGCCACGGATTGCTTGACGTGTGGATGAGCCACGGCGACAAGGTGACGGAATTACCCCCAGGCTTCAAGGTCATCTGCGATAACCCGTCTACCCCCATTGCCGGTATGGCTGACGAGGCGCGCCATTTTTATGGGGTGCAGTTTCACCCGGAAGTAACGCATACCCGTCAGGGAAGGGCCATTCTCAACCGTTTCGTGCATGATATCTGCGGGCTGGATGCCGACTGGACCATGCCTGATTATCTCGAAGAAGCGGTGCAGTCCATTCGTCAGCAGGTGGGCCTGGAAGAGGTCATCCTGGGTCTGTCGGGCGGCGTGGATTCTTCCGTGGCGGCAGCCCTCATCCATCGCGCCATCGGCGAGCAGCTCACCTGCGTGTTCGTGGACCACGGTCTGTTGCGCTACCGCGAGGCCGAACAGGTCATGGAAACCTTTGGGCGCCATCTGGGTGTCAAGGTCATCCATGTGGATGCGCGCGACGTGTTCATGCGCCATCTCCAGGGCGTCTCCGATCCCGAGCAGAAGCGCAAGATCATCGGACGCGAATTCGTCGAAGTGTTCCAACGCGAGGCCGCCAGACTGCCGAGAGCCAAATGGCTGGCGCAGGGCACCATCTACCCCGATGTGATCGAGTCGGCCGGGGGCAAGACCAAAAAGGCGCACACCATCAAGTCCCACCACAATGTGGGGGGGCTGCCAGAGTCGCTGCACCTCAAGCTGCTGGAGCCGCTGCGCGAACTGTTCAAGGACGAAGTGCGCGAGCTGGGCGTCGCGCTCGGTTTGCCGCGTGACATGGTGTATCGCCATCCCTTCCCGGGTCCGGGGCTGGGCGTGCGCATCCTGGGTGAAGTCCATGCGGAATATGTGGACCTGTTGCAACGCGCCGATGCCATTTTCATTGAAGAGCTGCGTTCCGCCCGATGGTATGACCAGGTATCCCAGGCCTTTGCCGTGTTCCTGCCGGTGCGCTCGGTGGGCGTGATGGGCGACGGTCGCACCTACGAATACGTGGTGGCGCTGCGGGCCGTGGTCACCAGCGACTTCATGACGGCCCATTGGGCCGAATTGCCCTATGACCTGCTGGGCAAGGTTTCCAACCGCATCATCAACGAAGTGCGTGGCATCAACCGCGTGGTGTACGACGTGTCGGGCAAGCCGCCCGCCACGATCGAGTGGGAGTGATGAAGCTGCCGGCGGTCATTGCTGCCGGCGCCGCACCGCGGTCAGGATGCCGCGCAGGATCTCGATGGGTGCGGGCGGGCAGCCGGGCACCGCAACATCCACGGGAATGACGTTGGACACCCGCCCGCAGCTCGCCGCACTTTCCCCGAAAATCCCCCCCGTGCAGCCGCAATCGCCGATGGCCACTACGAGCCTCGGTGCAGGTGTGGCCTCAAAGGTGCGTCGCAGCGCCACTTCCATGTTGCGCGACACCGGTCCCGTCACCAACAGCATGTCCGCATGGCGCGGGCTTGCCACGAACTGGATGCCCAGGCCTTCGAGGTTGTAGTAGGGGTTGCCGAGCGCGTGCATTTCCAGTTCACAGCCGTTGCAGGAGCCAGCATCCACGGCGCGGATGGTCAGGGCCTGGCCCAGAATCTGCAGCAATTCCTGGCCGATGGCCTGCGCTTCGACGCGCAGCGCTTCATCGGGCTCCGGAGCGGGTTCGGTGAGGATGCCGGCACGGATGGTCTGTTTGAGAATGTTCCACATCAGAGGTCGTGTCCCGAGTAGCTCAAGTTGAACGATTTATTGATCAAGGGAAAGTCTGGCACGATGTTGCCGATGATGGCATGTTCCAGCACCGGCCAGTTCTGCCAGGAAGGATCGTGGCAGTGGCAGCGGTGCAGGCGGGGCCCCTCTGTGCGTTCTTCCAGTTCCAGCGCCACGAAGATTTCACCGCGCCAGCCTTCCACACGCCCTGCGCCAAAACGCCGGTGTGCCGGCCAGTGCAGAGAAGTCTTGAGCTCGCCCGCGGGCAGGTTGTCCAGAATGGCGCGGATCAGACGCAGGGATTCGAATACTTCGTCAAAGCGCACTGCCACTCGTGCCGCCACGTCGCCGTTGCGCTGGGTGGCCATGCGCACGTCAAGCCTGTCGTAGGGGACCCAAGGCTGATTGCAGCGCAGGTCCGCGGCAATGCCGCTGGCCCGCCCCGCCAGGCCTGTCAGCCCCAGCTGGGTGGCCAGTGGCGGCAACACCCGACCGGTGCCGATGAAGCGATCCTGCAGGCCAGGGTGGCCATCGTAGATGGCGCGCAGGCGTGTAACCGCTTCAGCCATATCGGCACATTGGTGGATGAGCTCGCGCAGGCCCGCATCCGTGAGGTCTGTGGCCACGCCGCCGGGCACGATCGCATCCATCATCAGGCGGTGGCCAAATAAATGCATGGATGTCCGTAGCCAGTCTTCGCGCAATCGTGAAAACTGCGCAAGCCCGAAAGCGAAAGCGGCATCGTTGCCCAGGGCTCCGAGGTCTCCCAGGTGATTGGCCACCCGCTCGCGCTCCAGCAGCAAGGCCCGCAGCCATTGCGCCCGTGGGGGCACGGCGCATCCAGTCGCCGATTCCAGCGCCATGCAGTAGGCCCAGGCGTAGGCCACAGTGGAATCTCCCGAAATCCGTCCAGCCAGGCGATGGGCCTCCATGGGCGGTAGTTGGGTGAAACGCTGTTCGATGCCCTTATGGGTGTATCCCAGCCGCTCTTCCAGGCGCAGCACTTTTTCGCCTACCACGGAAAAGCGAAAATGCCCCGGCTCGATGATGCCGGCATGCACCGGACCGACCGCGATTTCATGCACCCCATCGCCTTCCACGCGCACGAAGGAATATTCCGTGTCCTTTGCATGGATAAGCCAGGGGCGCGTGTCTGTGCAGTCGGGAAATCTGATGCCGAAGAGGTCGCTCATGGCCCGCTGCATGCGCGCAGCTGCAGGAAAATGGGACGCCAGGTCAGGGCAGGCCAGGGTTGTACTGTCCAGCGGCAGGGCCAGCCACACCAGTCCTTCGGGCAGACTGTAAGCCGCGTGGGCCACGGGCCCACTGGACCACAGGGCTACCAGTGCGCCGCCGCTTCGC
>JAJZHC010000009.1 GCA_021804705.1 Pseudomonadota bacterium | reverse complement strand
ACTTCTGACTCTTGTCCACTGAAGGCGTAAACGGGTCGGAATAAAACTCTTCCTCGGGCAGTCCGCGCATCTCGGTGAAAGCCTTGAAACCGGATTCCACCATGCGGGGCGCACCGCACGCATAGACCTGGTATCCAGACAAATCCTGGAAGTCGTCCAGAATGGCCTGGTGAACGAGGCCGGTACGACCCACCCACTGGTCTTCAGCGCGCGGTTCGGACAATACGGGGATGAAGGTGAACTGGCCGTCCGTGGTCTGCCAGCTGCTGGCAAGGGCTGCGTGATAGAGGTCGGCCTTGGTTCGCACGCCCCAATAGAGCACCATGGGTCGGATCATGCCCTTATGGCGCGCCGACTCGATGATGCCCTTGATGGGCGCAAACCCGGTGGCACCTGCCATCAGAATAATGGGTTTATCGGAATCTTCGCGTAAAAAGAAAGTGCCCAACGGCCCTTCAAAACGCAAAATGGCCCGCTCTTTCAATTCATTGAAAACAAAATCCGAAAAGTTTCCGCCAGGATAATGACGGATGTGCAGCTCAAGAAAATCCCTGTCATGGGGCGCATTGGCCAGGGAAAAACTGCGGCGTTTGCCGTCCTTCAGCAGAAAATCGATATATTGCCCTGCCAGGAATTCGAATTTTTCGTTGGCCGGCAACTTCAGTTTGAGAATGATCACATCGTGATTGGGGCGCTCGATGCTCTCCACGCGACAAGGCAATTTTCTGACTTGTATATCCTTGATTCCACTGACTTCACGAGCCTCGATCACCACGTCACCCAGGGGCTTTGCGCAGCAAAACAGTGTCTTGCCCTGGGCTATTTCCTCAGCGCTCAATGCAGAATCCTGGTAGTCGCCGTGGTCCACGGCGCCACTCAACACCTTTCCCTTGCAACTGCCACACGCACCGCTACGACACCCAAAGGGAAGCGTATAACCCTCGCGTAACGCGGCCTGCAGGATGGTCTCGCCATCCTCGACCTGAAACTGGTGTCCACTGGGTTGAATCGTGACATGCACTGACATGGTTTATCCTGATGACTGCTAGAATTGCGTTATGCAACGTTGGTTAATCGTAGGCTCAGGCGACATCGCGCGCCGAATGGCTTCCCTTGTGCGCGGTCCAGTGCAGCTTTTCGCGCTGTGCCGGGACCGCGACTGCGCGGCACGGTGGCGTGAGCTGGGGGCCATTCCACTGACAGGCAACCTGGATCATCCCGCCACCCTCCGACGCCTGTCTGGGCTGGCCGAAGTCGTCTTCCACTTTGCGCCACCACCCACCCACACCCCGGATGACCCCAGGACCGGAAATCTGATCGCGGCTCTGGAGCGGGGTGGAAGTCTACCACAGCACCTCATTTACATCAGCACTACCGGCGTCTACGGCGACTGTCAGGGGGCGCTCATCGATGAAACCCGCCCTGTATGCCCCGTCACGCCGCGAGCCCGTCGCCGTACCGACGCCGAACGCCGGCTTCGGGCCTTTGGCGCACGCTCAGGCTGCCTGGTCTCCATTGTGCGCGCTCCCGGCATTTATGCCGAGGACCGCCTGCCCCTGAAGCGTTTGCAACAGGGCGGTCCGATTCCAGCCTCCGCTGAGGACCCCTGGACCAATCACATCCACGCCCTGGACCTGGCCCGCGCTGCCCTCCAGGCGGCACGCCGGGGACGTCCCAACCGGATCTACAACGCCGTGGATGACAACCGCCTGAGGCTGGGCGACTACTATGAGCGTCTCGCACACCATTTTGGCCTGCCCATGCCAGAACGCCTGCCAATGACCACGCTTCAGCAGCGCATCAGTGAAATTCACTGGAGTTTCATGACCGAATCGCGTCAGATTGCCAATACCAGAATCAAAAGTGAGCTACACCTGTCGTGGTACTATCCAACGATTGACGATTTATTGCGGACCATCCCCGCCAGGAATATTGGGGATCTCAAACTTGAATAGTCTCGATCTTCGTCAAAAAGCTGGACAACTCCCGTGATTGTGGGGGAAAATCCTTTCATGCAAAAAATCCTGATCCTTCACGGACCCAATTTGAACCTGTTGGGCGACCGCGAACCCGAGATTTACGGCACCACCCGACTGGAAGACATCGATGCACGTCTGACTGCCAGAGGGCGGGAGCGCCATTGTGAAGTCCGTTCGTTCCAAAGCAACTGGGAAGGTGCGCTCATCGACCGAATCCATGAGGCGCGCAAGGATGGCACGCAAGCCATCATCATCAACCCGGGGGGGCTGACGCATACCAGCGTCGCATTGCGCGACGCCCTGGCGGCCGCGGCCATTCCCTTCATTGAAGTTCATCTGTCGAACGTCCACGCTCGAGAAGCTTTCCGTAACCAGTCCTTTCTCTCCCAGCTCGCCCTTGGGGTGATTAGTGGATTGGGGGCGCGGGGCTACGAACTGGCGCTTGACTACCTGCTGGAAGAGAAATAAACCATGGATCTCCGAAAACTGAAGAAACTGATCGACCTGGTGGAAGAATCAGGCATCGCCGAGCTGGAAATCACAGAGGGCGAAGAAAAAGTGCGCATCGCCAAAGTGGCGCCAAACAGCCAAACCATTCTTGCTACCAGCCCCATGGCTTACCACTATCCGGTTCAGGGCGGCGCCGCTGCACCGGCCCAGGCCGTAGCACCTGCAGCCGCAGCCGTTGCAGCCACCCCCGAAGACGAAGGACATGTGGTGAAATCACCCATGGTGGGTACTTTCTACCGGTCCCCGTCGCCCGGAGCCCCGGCCTTTGTGGAAATAGGCCAAAGCATTTCAGAGGGCCAGACGCTGTGCATCATCGAGGCCATGAAGCTGCTCAATGAAATCGAGTCCGACGTGTCCGGCACCGTCAAGCGAATTTTGGTGGAAAACGGGCAGCCCATCGAATATGGCCAGCCGCTTTTCGTCATTGCTGCTGCCTGAGCGATCGACGCGCCATGTTTGAAAAAATCCTGATCGCCAATCGCGGCGAAATCGCCCTGCGGGTACAGCGAGCCTGCCGCGAACTCGGCATTAAAACCGTTGCCGTGCACTCGGAGGCTGATGCAGACGCCAAGTACGTCATGCTTGCGGACGAATCGGTATGCATCGGCCCGCCACCCTCCCAGGGTAGTTACCTCAATATTCCGGCCATCATCTCCGCCGCCGAAGTCACAGGAGCCGAGGCCATCCACCCCGGCTATGGATTCCTGTCAGAAAATGCGGACTTCGCGGAAAGGGTTGAGAACAGCGGTTTTGTCTTTATCGGACCGCGCGCCGAGACCATCCGGCTGATGGGCGACAAAATCAGCGCCAAGAGCGCCATGAAAGCGGCGGGCGTTCCGGTTGTTCCCGGTTCGGAAGGACAGCTTCCAGAAGACCCCAAGGAGATTAAAAAACTGGCCGAACAGATCGGCTACCCCATTTTGATCAAGGCGGCCGCGGGGGGAGGGGGCCGGGGCATGCGCGTGGTGGAAAAGGAAGAGGATCTCTTCTCATCGCTCGACATGACACGGGGGGAGGCGCGAACAGCCTTCGGCAATGACACGGTTTACCTGGAAAAATTTCTGGGGCAACCACGTCACATCGAAATCCAGGTGCTTTCCGACGAACATGGCAATGCCGTGTTTCTGGGCGAACGCGATTGCTCGATGCAACGCCGCCATCAAAAGATCATCGAAGAGGCACCGGCTCCTGGCATTACCGAAAAGATGCGCAACAGAATCGGGGAAAGCTGCGTGGCCGCCTGCAAGCGCATCAAATACCGCGGTGCCGGCACCTTTGAATTTCTTTACGAAAACGGCGAGTTCTATTTCATCGAAATGAATACCCGGGTTCAGGTGGAACACCCGGTGACCGAACTGATCACGGGCATCGACATCGTTCAGGAACAAATCCTGATTGCGGCCGGCAACAAGCTGTCCTTCCGCCAGAAGGATGTGGTGTTGCGCGGGCACGCCATCGAGTGCCGGATCAACGCCGAAGACCCCTTTACATTTGTTCCCTCACCCGGACGGATCACCCAGTACCATGCGCCAGGAGGACCGGGGGTCCGGGTTGATTCCCACATCTACCACAACTACTTTGTCCCCCCTTATTACGATTCGCTGATTGCAAAGGTGCTGACCCATGGTGCCACGCGAGAACAGGCACTGGCCCGGATGCGCATCGCCCTGTCCGAAATGGTGGTTGAAGGCATCAAGACCAACATTCCCCTGCATCAGCAACTGTTGCAAGACAAGGGGTTCATTGCCGGACAAACCAGCATTCATTACCTCCAGGAAAAACTGGCTAGCGATAAAGCCAAGCTGTCATAAATGGCCTGGACACGCCTGATTGCAGAGGTTTCCGCCGAACAGGCGGAGGCATTGTCGGATGCGCTCATGGCATGTGGAGCGCTATCTGCCGGCATCGAACAGAACCTCGCCACGGGCCACCCGGAAATCGAGGTTTTTGGCGAACCGGGTGAACCGCCGCCAGCCCTCTGGCCCCATTGCCTTGTGGATGCCCTGATTCCCCTGACGGCGGACGCGCATGCCTTGATGCGTGAAGCAGCGATCGCTGCGGGGCTTTCAGAAACACCCGCCTTTCAAAGCGATGTGCTGGCCGACCAGGACTGGGTCCGCCTTACTCAAAGTCAGTTTGATCCCATTCCAGCTGCGCCGGGGTTGTGGATCGTGCCCACCTGGCATCATCCCCCTGACCCGCATGCGCTCAATATTCGCCTGGATCCCGGCCAGGCTTTTGGTACCGGAAGCCATCCCACGACACAGCTCTGCCTCGCCTGGCTGGTGGCCCATCGACCCGCAAACCAGCATGTTCTGGACTATGGCTGCGGTTCGGGCATTCTCGCCATTGCGGCCCGGATGCTGGGCGCCACGCTTGTGACGGGTGTCGACATCGACCCGGCGGCGGTGGAGGCGGCCCATGGCAATGCCGTGCGCAATAGCGTGGATGTCGATTTCTGTCTGCCTGATTCGCTTCCCCCCGGACAATTTGACGGGGTTGTGGCCAACATTCTTGCAGCCCCCCTGGCCATACTGGCCCCGCTGTTGATCGACCGGCTCAAACCCGGCGGCTGGATCACCCTGTCAGGCATCCTGGCCCGTCAGGCCGACATGGTCATCGCAGCCTACCAGCCCGCCTGCACCCTCGCGCAGCATTCCCAGTCGGGCGACTGGGTCTGTCTTTCGGGCATGAAGGGATAAGTTATACTGCACTGGAAAGAAGAGGATGAGCCATGTCCGATCCTGATGATCGTCGTTACAGCACCACCCACCAATGGGCCCGGCAAGATCCCGATGGGTCACTCACCGTAGGGATTACCGATTTTGCCCAGTCCCAGCTGGGTGACGTGGTATTCGTGGAGTTACCCCCCGTGGGGAAAGCTGTTGGTGCCGACGAGGCTTGTGCCGTGGTCGAGTCAGTCAAATCAGCTTCCGATGTTCACGCGCCGGTGGCTGGCACGATCATTGCCGTCAATGAGGCACTGCCCGGCACAACGGAGACCATCAACACCACCCCTTACGAAAGCTGGTTTTTCAGATTACAACCCGTTGCTGCGCAAGCCTATGAGCACCTGTTGAGCGCAGCGCAATATCAAACACTCATAAGCCAGGAGAGCTGAATGTCTACAGTCACACTTGCAGGAAAACCCGTTAACGTTGCTGGAAACTTTCCCCAGAAAGGCGCCGTTGTTCCTGATTTTTCACTCACAGGCAAAGACCTTGCCGACAATACGCTGGCGTCCTATGCCGGCAAGCGCAAAATTCTCAACATCGTGCCCAGTCTGGACACCCCGACATGCGCCACTTCCACCCGCAAATTCAACGAGAAGGCCAATAGCCTCGGCAACACCGTGGTCCTGGTCATTGCAGCCGACCTTCCCTTTGCCATGTCGCGGTTTTGTGGTGCCGAGGGACTGGAGCGCGTGGTCACCCTCTCCACGTTCCGGGATCGCGCCTTTCACGAGCGCTACGGCGTGGATATTACCGATGGGCCGCTGCGAGGACTGACCGCGCGTGCCGTCGTCGTCCTGGATGAAAACAACCGTGTCCTGCACGCTGAACTGGTCCCTGAAATCAAGCAGGAACCCAACTACGATGCAGCCCTGGCTGCCCTGGGTTGATGAAAACCCTGATTTGCGGGTCCCTGGCCTATGACACCATCATGGTGTTCGGGGACCGATTTCAAAACCACATCCTGCCCGAAAAAATCCATATTCTGAGCGTGGCATTTCTGGTACCTGAAATGCGCCGCGAATATGGCGGCACTGCCGGAAATATCGCTTACAACCTCAAGTTGCTGGAGGGTGAGCCCCTGATCATGTCCACGGTAGGGCATGATTTTGCAGACTACCGCCAACGTCTGGATGCCCTCGAAATCCCGCAAACCTACATCCGCGAAGTGGCGGACGCCTTCACGGCGCAAGCCTTCATCACCACAGACCTGGACGACAACCAGATCACCGCCTTTCATCCGGGGGCCATGAGCTTTGCTCATCTCAATCAGGTTTCAGAGGCGCGCGAGGCCCGCTTCGGCATCATTGCACCGGATGGGCGAGAGGGGATGCTGCTGCATGCGCGGCAGTTTCATGAAGCCGGCATTCCCTTTCTGTTTGATCCCGGACAGGGGCTGCCCATGTTTTCCGGCCCTGAACTTCTGGAGTTTCTGGAGCTTGCCACCTATTTTGCCGTCAATGATTACGAAGCCCAACTGATGACGGAAAAAACCGGCCTGTCCTTTGAGCAACTGGCCGAACACGTCAAGGCAGCCATAGTCACCCGGGGTGCCGAAGGGTCCATGATCCATGCTGAAGGCAGCGTCATCCACATTCCGGCGGTGCGACCCGAGAGGATTGCAGACCCCACGGGTTGTGGCGATGCCTATCGCGCAGGGCTGGTTTACGGCATTTCAAAAGGCTGGGCCTGGGCCCAGACGGGTCGGCTGGCCTCCCTGATGGGAGCCATCAAAATTGCCCATCGGGGTGGGCAAAATCACCGCCTGACGCGCGCCGAGATTTCCAGTCGTTATGAACAGGCGTTTGGCATCCCCCTGGATTCATGAGACTGCTAGCGCTTTCCTATAGAATCACCCTGATCAACTGGCACATCTTTCGCGGGGTCGTCACCAGCGCGATTGTTTTGCCGTGGGTGAGTTCAAGACACCGTGATCGTCTGATCCAGAACTGGTCCATCGGTTTGCTGCGCAAGCTGCGGCTAACCGTCCAGGTCCATGGCGCATTGCCCCAGCCCGGACAGATGCCCGTAGTACTCACTTCCAACCATATTTCCTGGGTAGACATTTTTGCCATTCATTCGGTGCGCCCGGTGCGATTCGTGTCCAAGGCTGAAGTCCGTCAATGGCCTGTTTTCGGCTGGCTGGCTGCCAAAACCGGCACCCTGTTTTTGGTACGCGCTTCGCGCAAGCAAACGGCCGCAATTGGTGAAGAAATGGAAAGGGTGCTGGGTCTGGGCGACAGTCTGGGGCTATTTCCAGAGTCCACGACTTCCGAGGGGCATTCGGTTCTGCCCTTTCGCAGCGCCATGCTTCAGGCTGCAGTCAGCCGCCAGACCCCGATCCTGCCCGTGGCACTGCAATATCGATTGCATGATGGCAGGGCCAATACCCATCTCCCTTTTGTGGGCGAGATGACTTTCGCGCACTCGCTGATCAAGGTATTGACGGCCCCTCCGTCACAAATACACATTCGCGTGGGCGCATTGGTTCAACCCGCGCAGATGCATCGGCGCGAGCTGGCACAGCGACTGGAGCGCATCACGCTGGATCTGTTGCTGAGCGAGCATGGCCAGCATGATGCGAACGCCGTTCACAAGGCACCTGGAATAGCGCCTGATCTTCCAGCCGCACCGCAGTAAGCTGCCCGCCCCAAAGACATCCCGTATCCAGAGCCAGCACATTGGAACCCAGATGAAGCCCCAGGGCCGACCAATGGCCGAAAATGATTTTATCGTTACTGGACTGGCGCCCTGGAACGTCGTACCAGGGCATGAATCCCTGGGGCAGGTCTTTGGGCTCTGCCTTGTGGGAAAACTCCATGACCCCATCGGCGGTACATAAACGAAGACGGGTCATGGCGTTGGTGATAACGCGCAACCGGTCCATTCCTGTCAACGCATCTGACCACTGGTGCGGCCTGTTGCCATACATGACCTTGAGAAATTCGCGGTAATCGGGCCGTTGCAGCGCCGCTTCCACTTCCAGCGCCAGAGAACAGGCCTGGGAGACCGTCCATTGCGGCAGCAGGCCAGCGTGAACCAGGGCAAACCCCCCTTCACGATGCATCAGGGGACGGTGGCGCAACCAGTGGAGGAGGGCGTCGCCATCGTCAGCCGCCAGGATTGGTTGCAGCGTATCGCCTTCATGGTGCCGGGCAAAGCCCTCGGCCACGCAAAGCAGATGCAGGTCATGATTGCCCAGCACCGTCAGTGCCCTTGAACCGAGGCTTTTTACGAATCTCAGGGTTTCGAGGGATTGCGGTCCGCGATTGACGAGATCGCCCACGAACCACAACCGGTCATGGGCCCAATCCAGCGGCAATTTGACCAGCAGTGCCTCAAGCGATGAGAAGCAACCCTGGAGATCGCCAATGGCATAAGTGCTCATGGGCCTCTCCTTCCTGCGCGGCGTTTATCTGGACGCAGCGACGATATAGTCCACCGTTGCCTTGACATCAGCATCTGAAAGGGAGGGATTCCCGCCCTTGGCAGGCATGCTGTTCTTGCCCTTGAGCGCACTGTTGTAGAGCACCTCCATGCCCTGGGCGATACGTGGCGCCCAGGCTGCCTTGTCACCCAGCTTGGGCGCGCCGAGCGCACCGGTACTGTGACACCCGGTGCAAATGGTATTGAAGGTTTTTTCGCCCACCTTGCTCACTGTGCCAGTCTGGGCATGAGCAGGTTCGGCAGCGGCTACGGTAGTCGTGGCAGGAGCGGCTGTAGTTGCCGCAGGTGTTTCGGAGGGGGTGGCCACCGCGGCAACGGGCGCTGCGGCATGCGTGGGCGCCGCGATGGATACTTCACCCAGTGGCCTGATGCGGTCTTCAATCGCCTTGGTGGTCGCTGCGTCCTGAGGCACGACGCTGGCGCTTTTACGATGCGCCAGCGTGTTCTGAATCAACACGATGGCAACAACGACGAGAGCCAAGATCAATAACCACCTGGCTATGGAGAATTTTGAACCGGCGTTGGTGTTTGCCATGAACTGCATCCTTGCAGGTATTGTAAGTTTGAATGGGCAATTATACTCCGTGATCCCGGCTCGAACCACGGGGTGAGGTGGACGCAACCCCTCAATTTTGTTAGAGTTTCACTCCCGCACGCGCCCGTAGCTCAGTTGGATAGAGTGTTGGTTTCCGAAGCCAAAGGTCACAGGTTCGATTCCTGTCGGGCGCGCCATCACATCAGAGTGGTGCATTCCGGAGACATGGTTTACAGTTAATTCCGGAGGCATCGCAAGTACTTGACGCCCGACATGAATCCGGGCACTTGCCCCCTTTTTTGGCATATCCCAACCGGGTTTTGGCCAACTGCTAAACAACACATGACGCAACGGATCTTGAATGAAGAACAGGCGGTAGCGCCTCAGGAAAGCCTTTTTTTCGTTGGCCGGCAACCCATTCTCGACCGTGCACAGCGCATCGTCGCCTATGAGTTGCTTTTCAGGAATGGGGCAACCGAACGTGCCGAGGTCCTTGATGATCTCATCGCATCAGCTTCGGTCATCACCCGTTGCTTTACCGAATTGGGTGCCCAGTCTATGCTGGGCCAGCATCGGGGTTTCATCAATTTCAATGCGGCCCTACTGCTTTCTGATGTCGTGGAAGCGCTGCCTCCCAATCAGATCGTGATCGAGTTGCTCGAGACGATCGAGATCACACCAGAAATCGCAACGCGCTGTCGAGAGCTGAAAGCGCTGGGGTATCAGCTCGCCCTCGATGATGTCACGGAATACAGTAGCAGCTATACGCAACTGGCTGGAATGGTCGACATCATCAAGTTAGACCTGAAAGCCATCGATGCGCATGCGCTGCCAGAAACCGTTCGCAAGTTACGAAAACTCGCTCCGATACTGCTTGCCGAAAAAGTCGATTGCCAGGAAGAGGCCCAGCATTGCAAACAACTCGGCTTCGATCTCTTTCAGGGTTATTTCTACGCCCGCCCCGTGATTGTGAGCGGCCGTCGCGCCGACCCCAGCAAACAAATCCTGTTGCGCTTGTTACAGCAGTTGACGACTGGTGCAGACACGGCCGAAATCGAGCAAACGCTTCACAAAGCCCCCGAGCTATCCTTCAAGCTGTTGCGGCTGGTCAATTCGAGTGCCAACGGGCGACTGCTCCAGATTTCCTCTCTGCAACAGGCCATCTTCGCGCTTGGCCGGGAGCCGCTGCAGCGCTGGTTGCAAATTCTGATGTTTGCCCAGCATGGGGCCGATTCGACGCCCAGTCCGCTGATGGTGCTTGCCGCAGGACGCGCAAAGCTGTTGGAGTTGATCTGCAATCATCTCGGCGCTTCGAGGGAGCAGCAGAATCAGGCTTTTATGGCGGGCATGCTGTCACTTCTTGATGTGCTTTTCGAAATGCCCATGGTGGAGCTGCTTGATGAAATCAGAATCGCCAACGACATGCGCGAAACGCTTTTGACTCAAAGCGGTGAACTTGGCTTGCTGCTGCGCCTCGTCATTGCACTGGAGTTGGGCAATTTTGCTGCCGTGGCAGCCCTGCGTCCTGCGGCGCTGAGCGAATCGGCCATGCTGCAACTGCAGATTGAAGCCGTGGAATGGGTGGACTCCATTGGATTTGGAGGCGCATGAAACCGTTCCAGACACCCCAAAAAGATGACAGGTACTTCATTCACCATGTGACGGAGACCGGAGAGTCAAGAAGCGTTTCAGCAAGTGAACATATTTTTTCCCAAAACGGGATCAAGCTCCTTGCCAAAGGGGCCCCGATTAATCGGGGGGTGTTCGACCGGCTGGTGGCGCACAAATTGTTGAGGCCCCTGGAAGCGTCCATTTTGGTGGATGGGGTATTGACGGCATTCAGCATTCGGAGCGACGTCATCAATCTCGTTGCCCGCTCGTCCGACTTGCAATCGCTTGGCAGTGAAAGGACTGCCCTGTACCAAATCCCCGGGCGCCTATTCATTCATCCCACCATTGCAACCAAGCTGACCATTCTGAAAGATCGAATACCCTGGCTCTACACGAGCGCCTGTATTTCTGCTGCCCTGGCACTCCATTTTGGCGCCCGGCTTGGACTGGATGACAGTGAGCTGGAAATGCTGGTGAGCGCTGCCATTTTCCACGATATTGGAGAACTCCATATCGATCCTGCAATTTTGGATCAGGAAGGCTCCTTGAATCCCGAGCAATGGCGACATATTTTTACGCATCCAGTCACCGGCTATCTCATGTTAGCCTCCATTCCAGACTACAAGAACGGAACGGCCCGTTTGGTGCTCGAACATCATGAACGTGCTGATGGCAGCGGCTATCCGGCCGGACTGCTCGCTGATGAACTGCATTCGCTTTCCCCTGCGATGGCGATCATCGATACGTTTGTAAGCCAGTTCGATGCGAATGGGCGTTGTGCCAATCCAGAAGGTCTGGGCGTGATTCTTCGCCTGGTTGCACACAAATTTGACCAGGGTATCAATACCATAGGTCTTGAAATGGCAAACCTGATATCCAAAAGCCGCAAGGATGGTGGCGGCGATGATATCCCGTCCCAAAACGCTGAAGTGCTGTTGGGCGGCATTACCCGGTTTTTGGATAGTTGGCGTGGAGAAATCCGCCCGCAGCTTGAGGGTCGATCTGAATCACTTCTGACACTGCTTGACCGGCGCGTGCGCCTGCTCGAGATCTATCTCAATCGCGCGGGACTGGATCCGGCCAATATTGGGGCGGCGCAATCCATGCTTTTGGAAGAGCCTGCATTGCATTCTGAAGCGACGGCAGTATTGAAAGAGGCCGACTGGCATCGTCGGGGCATCAGTACAGAGCTTCACCGGATTTTTCCAAACCTGCCCGAAGAGATCGGAGACCAAAAGTACGAAGCGCTGATCTCCTGGCTCAAATAATTCTGATCATGAGGGGCCTGTGACTCGCGCCTCTGCTCATTCATCTTGTGTTTCGTGGCATCCCCCCGGACGAATTACAGAATGTAAATTCAAAATCTCCTTGCCCGGGACACGATACAATGAGCCCGAAAAGGCTGGTCCAATGCGGAAGTCTTTCGATACATCCAGATTCATCCACATTGATATGGAGGCGCAATAGTCTCTCGACTTGCAGCACTGGCCTTGTCGGCCCTCATGAGCATTTCTGCTCACACCCTTGCGGGCAGCACGCTTCCACTCAGCGGCACCCACGATACCCTGATCACCCGGGTTGCCCGCACGGTCGCCTCACTGGACCCTGCCGCCTTGCAAACCCAGTGGCTCAGCCAGCTTCCTGAGGATCAGCAAGCCTTGTTCAAGGCTCCCGTTTGTGGCGTTACAGTCAGCAAATTCGAATATGCCACGGTAGGTGGTGCACAGGAGGCCACCAACGCCTCGGCGGCGCTGATGACCCCCACAGGTACAGCACCGCAATGCCACGGATCAAGGCCGATCGTGCTGTATGCCCATGGTACTGCCATCGACCGCGCCGAAGATTTCTCGGCAGTCCTTGCCCCTGAAAACCCTGCTTACCCTGTCGCCACGCGCCTCGCCTTGATTTTTGCAGCACAAGGTTACATCGTGATCGCGCCAAATTATGCGGGGTACGACATCTCACGGCTGCCTTATGCCCCTTATCTCAACGAAAAGCAGCAAGCACAGGACATGCTGGATGGTCTCAATGCAGGCCGGCAGATGCTGGATCTGCTCGATAACGGCACCCGCGACAACGGCAAATTATTTGTGACCGGATACTCGCAGGGCGGTTATGTCGCCATGGCCACGCTCAAGGCGCTGGATGCCCGACAACACCCGGCAACAGCCGGTGCCCCCATGTCAGGACCCTATGCATTGGCGGCGGCGGGTGATGAAGTATTCCTGGGACATCCAAATTTTGGCGCCACGGTCTATCTTTCGATGATTGCCAACTCCTACGCCCACCTGCCCCGGAATCCGATAGACCTTACCCGGATATTCAATCCGATGTATGCCGATGCTCCCACGTTATTTCCCGGCGCCGTAGACCGGGCCCACTTTGACAAGCTGGTCCGTGGCGGAAAAATCCCCATGACTGCCGTGTTCCAGACGCCCCCCACGGGCTACGACAACATTGACGCCTTGCACGAAGGACTGCTCAACACCATCTGGTTTGATCCCACCCATTATCTGGTCAGTACCGATTTTCGCGAGGCCTATGTCAGCGACATCCTCAACCATCCGGATGGCGCAGCACCTCTTGACGGCTCAGGACCGGATTTCAATGGCCATCTACCCACGTTACCGGAGAACCCGGGTAACCCTATGCGGCAGCTTCTGAAAGCCAACGACTTGCGCAACTATGTGCCCCGATCCCCTCTGCTGCTGTGCGGAGCAAACAGGGATCCGGAAGTGTTCTGGAATCAGGGGGCAGGGACAATGTCCGCCATGCTGGAATTTCAGGCCAGGCAGGATCCGTCGTTGCGTTTCGCTACCCTGGATCTCGACACCAGCGGAGCGCCCGGCACCTTCACCAGCCAGGGGTTGTCCGAAAGCCAGGACAGCACGATGCAGCGCATTGCCCGGGACGTACAATCAGCTTTTGTAAACCATCAGTATCATAATGCCGTCGACAAGTTGATTCTGCTGCTGGGACTGGAGGGCTACCATACTGCAGAAGAGCCCTATTGCACCGTGGCTGCCAGGGCGTTCTTCGATTTATACTGATCCGTCTTCCTGATATCGTTGGCGTTTGCAACCCTGCCGATTCATCATCGTGTCATCTACGACCTTCATAGTCTGCCTCGCAAGCAGATGCGCTTTCTGTGACTTGCACCCCACATTTCTCACTCAAAGCACCTGGAGGTACCCCGAGTGTTTCGCATCCCTATCATGCCCCTGTCTGTCGCCAGTCTGACACTTGCATTGGCTGCCTGTGGCGGTAGCAGCAGTACGGCCACGACACCCCCGATCATCACTGCGGCTGCCCTGACGACGGCAACCCCCATCAAGCATGTGGTGGTCATTTATAACGAGAATGTTTCGTTCGATCACTATTTTGCAACCTATCCCAACGCCACCAATCCTGCTGGTTCACCCCATTTCACTGCAGCTGCAGGAACACCCACGGTCAATGGGCTGTCCGGTGCCTTGCTGACCAGCAATCCCAACTTCCTGAATGCCGCAAATGGAACCGGTGCCGTCAACCCCTTCCGTCTGGATAGAACCCAAGCGGCAACGGCGGACCAGAATCATGCCTACACGGCGGAAGAACAGGCCTACGATAATGGCCTTGTGGATCTGTTTCCAAAATACGCCGGGCATGCCACAGCGGGCAGTGTCGGTGGGTCAGGAACGAGCGGTCAGGTCATGGGCTATTACGATGGCAACACCGTCACCGCACTGTGGAACTACGCGCAGCATTTTGCCATGAACGACAACGCCTTTACGGACACCTACGGCCCTTCCACACCCGGTGCACTTGAAGCCATTTCCGGGCAGACCAACGGTGTCCAGCTGGTGGCAACCACCAAACAGCCATTCACGCTATCCGCCTATTCCTACTACATCAACGATGGTCAGGGCGGATATAGCCTGATCAATGACGTGGACCCTGGCTACGACGTCTGCTCCAGCAGTACGGACCAGATCATGATGAGCGGCAAAAACATTGGCGACCTGTTGAATGGCGCAAACATTCCCTGGGGCGGCTTCATGGGTGGCTTCAACCTGAGCGCCACCAATGCCAATGGAACGACGGGCTGCAAGCTCAGCACCTATTCCACCGTAGTGGGCGCCAACATCACGGATTACATCCCGCATCACAACTGGTTTCAATATTACAAATCCACGGCCAACCCGACGCATGCACGCCCCAGCTCGGTCCAGTCTGTAGGCTATACCTTCCAGGCAGATGGCAAGACACTGGATCCGGCAAATCACCAATACGACATGCAGGATTTTTTCAGTGCCGTGAAAGCCGGAAACTTTCCAGCCGTCAGCTACCTCAAGGCTCCCGCATTCCAGGATGCCCATGCCGGTTACTCCAACCCACTGGACGAGCAGGCTTTCATTGCGCAGGTGGTCAACTTTTTGCAGCAGCAGCCGGAGTGGAATGACACTGTGGTCATCGTGACGTACGACGACTCGGACGGCTGGTATGACCACGCATTTGCCACAACGACCAGCCCTTCCTTCGATGGTCAGGCCGACCAGTTGAATGGAGCGGGCATTTGCGGCAGTGGTACACCGCTTGCGGGAGTCAACGGAAAGCCTGTCAATGGTCGTTGCGGTCCCGGAACGCGCATTCCATTCCTGGTGATCTCGCCTTGGGCCAAGTCCAATTATGTGGACCACACCCCCATCAGCCAGGCCTCGATCGTGCGCTTCATCGAAGACAACTGGTTGGGAGGACAGCGCCTTGGGGGAGGCTCCTTTGATGCCGGTGCCGGCAGCCTGATGAACCTGTTCAATTTCTCGGGCAGCGGCAACGTTGCACCGCTCTACCTCGATACGACGTTTGGCACACCGCTGAATACCCCGCCCGTCATCCTCAAGCAAACCCCGGCACCTCTGTAATCACGCACCAGCGCCGGACGGTCCCCGCCAATCTATGATAGATTGGCGGACCGTATGAAGACCCCTTATCGCAAGCAATATCTGGTCGTGTGCACCCTGCGTATCGGGGATGTACTGCTCACCACACCCGTCATTCGCGCCATCCGCGAAGCCGACCCTGCAGCAACAATCGATGTCATGGTACTGCGTGGCATGGAGGGCGTTCTCGAAGGCAACCCCGATGTTGACCACATCAGGATCGTTCCCCATCGCGCAGGCTTCCTTGCCCGACTGAAGGAGTTGTCCCTATTGTGGCGACGCTATGATGTTGCACTGACCACCGTCTCTTCCGATCGCGCGCGATGGTACTGTTTCGTTGCCGGAAAACGCTCTGCTGGCTTGTACAACGCCCACAGCGCCTGGCTCTCAACGCGGCTGCTGGGCAAGCGACTACTCTTTGACGACCTTCATACGCATACCGTGTCCATGGGCCTCAAGGTGCTGGACCTTCTGGGCGTGGCAAAACAATACCGGGTGATTCCACCTACGGCTGGCGGAGCCATTCCGGACGTGCTCGGAAAAAAACCTTATGTGGTGCTTCACCCCTATCCAAAATTCAGCTACAAGATGTGGCCGCAAACCAACTGGATGGCACTCGCCCATGCGCTTGGCCTTGAAGGGTTTCAGGTTGTTCTGACAGGCGGCCCTGATGTTGAAGAACGGCAGTATGTAGACGCAATTGCACAAGCCGGCGATGCCATCAACCTGTGCGGCACACTGAGCCTTGCGCAGACGGCAGATCTGCTTGCCCAGGCCACCCTGTTCGTGGGACCTGATACCGGGGTCACGCACATTGCGGCTTCCGTTGGCATTCCTACGCTTGCATTGTTTGGCCCATCCAATCCCGTCAAATGGGGCCCGTGGCCATCCAGCCACGCGCGCGACGAAAGCCCGTGGCACATGAAGGGATCACAACGGTCGGGCAACGTCATCTTGATTCAGGGGGAGGGCGCCTGTGTGCCTTGCCGGGAGGAGGGCTGTGAAAAGCACAGGACCAGCCATAGCCAATGTCTGGACGAACTCAGCGTGGGGACCGTCATGCGTGAAATCAAGCGAATCAAGGCAATGCAATCTGGCCTGAGTCCAGCGCTCGCTCCAGCAAGAGAAGCGAACCCGCACCCGTGAGGTGGCCATCGTCGAAGGAAGTGGGGATCAACTCACGGGAAGAGGCAGAAATCAGACAGCCCTGTTCATTGCATAACGCATCCATGGGCGACATGAAATCCACCGTATTTTCCCGCGCAAACTGGTGCATCGACTCGTTCATGACAAATGCATGCGGGTTCAGACTTCGCACCGTGCGGTCCGTGACGCCTGCCTCGAATACGCTACTGCCCACGATGGGCTGATCAATCTTGTAGATAGGCAACTGACCCACCAGCACGATATGCGCAACGCCGATGTCTTTCAGTGCTGCAATCGTGGCATGCAGCTTGCCCAGATCCAGCTGTGTCCAGTTACTGTTCTTGCGGTCATAACGTAACCAGTTGGCTGCCAAAATGACCGTTCCCGGTTTAAGCGTTTTGATCTTGTCAAAAACAACGCCATTCACCGCCATGCAGTTCTTCCGTTTGTCGATATAGAGACCTGCAATGGGAGGGCAACCGTTTGCGGTGTATTGCGCCAGTGCAAAACCCAGCACTTCGCTCTGGTGTTTCAACCCTGGGTACAGTGAGGCCGCAAACGAATCTCCCCACAACAATACCAAGGGCTTCTCCATTGTTTCCGGGGAACGTCCCGAGCAAACTTCCTTAAAATTGGTACCCTCTGCTGTATCCAGGAAGCACTGACCTGTTCTATAGCCCTGCGCTGCGTCATAGTGGAAGCGAAAGACCTTGAGGTTGGCTGCGCGTTCCGGGAAGCCTTCAGCCCGATCGGTCAGTTTTCCCATCACCACCAGCGCCCCCAACAATACCAGCAATGTTGCCACCACCGGTCGCCCAGGCCAACGCCAACGCACCGGCTTCTCCACAAACTGATAGGTGCCCCAGGCGAGGACAATGCTCGCCCCAACCACCAGCACACGCTCCAGCAACGAAGGGTCTCCCAGCGCGTGAATACGGGCAAATACCAGCAAGGGCCAATGCCACAAATACAGCGGGTAACTGATCAGACCGAACCACACCAACACTTTCCTCGACAGGAAGTACCGGTTAAGCCAGGCTCCAGGGCCCGCACCCATGAGCAGAAAGGCCCCCAGCGTGGGCAGCAGGGTCAGCCACCCTGGAAAATCACTGCGTGGCGTAATGAATAAAAACCCAAGGGCCAACAGCACACCTCCCGCGGCCGACAGCCATTGCGGCTTTTGCGACAAAACCTGAGGCTTGTGCAGACTCAGGTACGCCAGCACACCGCCAATCATCAACTCCCAAAATCGGGACAGGGGAGAGTAAAAAGCCACGGCGGCATCGCTACCCAGCGTGCCAATGTCAAAAGCAAAGGAGCTCGCTGCCACAGCCAGCGTAATCAACAGAAAATTCAAGCGCCGTTTCCAGACCAGCCCCAGCAGCAAAGGCCATAAAATATAAAACTGCTCTTCTACTGCCAGCGACCATAAATGATGGAAGGGATCCACCTCGCCGGAAGCATCGAAGTAACCTGATTCCCTGAGCAGCGCAAAATTGGATAAAAAGGCTGCGCCAGAAAACAGGTGCTTGCCTGCCGATTTGAAGTATTCGGATGGAAACATGAACCAGCCCAAGGCAAAGCTGGTCAGCAAGGTCAGAA
>JAJZHC010000121.1 GCA_021804705.1 Pseudomonadota bacterium | reverse complement strand
ACTGGCTTTTTGGCAGCAGGTTTTCTGGCCACGGTTTTTTTGGCGACAGGTTTGCTGGTAGCTGTCTTTTTGGCGGCAGGTTTTCTGGCCACGGTTTTTTTGACTACTGATTTTGTGGTGGTTACCTTCCTGGTAGCTGGCTTTTTGGCGGCAACTTTTGGCTTCGTCGCCACCACGGCGTCATCCTTGATGATTTTAATGCTGTCTCGAAGCACTTTGGTCAGCTCGGCAGATGCGCGTTTTTTGATTTTGATTCCCTTGATCTTTTTCAACTCGGCCAGGAGAATTTCTACGATGGGTGTAACAAAAGCGGATTTGGTTGACATAGTGGTTCCTTAACAAAAGTGTTGATCTAACAGACTGTCCAAGTAGCACGCCCACCCTGCGCATCCTACTCCAAATCGTTTTGCCTATTCAGCCATAGCGCTTATTTTTCATGCGCTCGTGCAACCCTTCGAATTGGAGTACAATCATTTCCGTGCAGGAGAGCGAGGATGCAAATCCTCCACCGAAGGCGCAATCTCCCATAAACGCTCAGGTATCCGCAAGGAAAGTACTGCACTTCAATACGCCGTCTGGAGAGCCATCGCCTTGGCGATGCACCGAAGGAGCAAGCGCTTAGCAGTCGCTAGTCGTGAATCTCTCAGGTATCAAGGACAGGGGGAGCGGCAACCGTAGCGGTATGGTTGCGTTCGTTCTCTCCATTCCAGCTACGGACCATGCTTGGGAGACTCCATCATGAATCTTGAGGACATCTATCCTGTCCGCGTGCTGATTTTTGGCGCATCGTACGGTTCCCTTTTCGCTACCAAACTGGCCATGGCAGGCCTTGACGCACAACTGGTTTGTCTGCCGGCCGAGGCCGAACTGATCAACAGGGCTGGAACGCTGGTTCGTATGCCCGTCAAAGGGCATACGGAACTTGTGGAAATCCGGTCCCAGCAACTATTGGGCAGAATCACGGCAGAGGTGCCCTCGGCAGTCGATCTGGAAGGTGTCGATCTGGTCGTACTGGCGATGCAGGAACCGCAATATCAAGCTGCCGATGTGCGCCAGCTGCTCAAACAGGTTGCGTTGAAACGACTGCCCACGGTTTCGATTATGAACATGCCGCCATTGCCCTATCTCTCCCGCATCCCGGGACTGAACACGGCGGGCCTGGAGGCGTGCTACACCGATGCAACGGTGTGGGACGAATTTGATCCTGACTGCATGACGCTTTGCAGCCCGGATCCCCAGGCGTTCCGGCCCGCTGATGAAGGGCAAAATGTGCTGCAGGTGCGGCTTCCCACAAATTTCAAGGCGGCGGCTTTCGCAAACGATGCGCACAATCGACTGCTGCAGCGTGTTGCCGCTTACATCGAAGCTGCCCGGTGGCCTCTGAACGGACAGTGGGTTGAGTTGCCCGTTAAACTGAAAGTCCATGATTCATTGTTTGTGCCCCTGGCAAAGTGGAGCATGCTGATTGCCGGAAATTATCGCTGTGTCACTCCTGTCGGCATTCGCCCCATCAAGGAAGCGGTACATTCTGATGTCAACTTGTCTCGCCGCATCTACCAATGGGTCTGCGATTTGTGCATATCGCTGGGGGCCCGTTCTGAAGATCTCGTTCCTTTCGATAAGTATGCCAATGCTGCCAGCAACCTGGCGAGCCCGTCTTCCGTGGCAAGAGCTTTGTCTGGAGGGGCAACCCAGATTGAGCGAGTGGACCAATTGGTGCAGATGATTGCCAGAAGCGAGGGCAGGCAACTTCGGGAGCTCGACGAAATTGTGCATCTCATCGATGAGCGGCTGGAGGCAAACCGCATGGAACGACTGCATCCCAAGGCAGCTTGAGCGCGCTTGCTCATTCTCCAGCCCAAGGTAAAAAGGCCACCCGCAAGGGTGGCCTTTTTACTGAACGCGGCACACTGCTGAAGAGCATAGCCGCCATCATGGAATTGGATTGTGGGAAATGGCCACCAGAACAATGTACAAAAACACGGCCTGTGCTCCCAACCAGGAATAAATGCGCGTTACTTTCCTTGTGCCGCGATGCAGTGCGACAAAACCCAATCCAATATACAGTAGCAACCCCAGCACCTTGGCTGTCATCCAGGTGTCAACAAACGGATATTGATGGATCGTTATCGCCAGTGCAATCGCACTGAGCAGTAATAACGTATCAACGATGTGTGGCACGGTTTTGGACCATCTATGTTGTAGGAGGGGTGATTCACGGAAACGCCAAATGCCCCTTAGAAAGAATAGCGCGTAGGTGCTAACCACCAGGAAGATGTGCAGAGGTTTGAGCCACGGGTAAATCATGATTTGTCCAAAAGTGTTGCTAGCCTGGTCTGCCGTCCAGTCTGGGGCGCGTCAGTATGGGCCAGTAGCGAAATGCGTATAAACCCAACGCCAGTGCCCAAAGTACGCCAGACAGCACAATGCTGGCAATGTAGAGGGCAGGGAAGATCATGCCGCCAAAAACGCGCGTCATTGCCGCCGCTTGTATCAGAAGGAACATGGCCAGCTCAACATGATCTGCCACCAGCGGCCGGCCCGTATGGCCACGGGCGGTGCGGGTCATCATACCCAGCGTTAATCCACCAATTGCGCCTACCGTCAGGGCATGTGTGGCATAGGATCCGGTCAACAGTCCCAGTTCAGAAAACCCGCGCAGGATGAGATGGATGACGATCCACGCATAGGCGGTATGCAGTATCCATACCAGGGGCGTTGCAAGCGTACGCCATGGATTCCAAAGATAGAGACGAACCCCTTGCGCCAACGCAGCTATCAGCACAATCGCGGCGATCAGGGTGTGCGGAAGTTGCAGCAGGTCTGCTGCGAACAACACCATAATCGAACCCAGTGCCCATTTTTCCACCAGCGGTTGACGCATTGCATGGGCGCCAGGGATGCCATTGTTGGTGAACATCGGAATTACCCGGCCGCCCATGACCGCCATGATGAACAGCACCACGTCCAGCGCGAGTTGCAAGTCCATGTGCGGAGAAAGCCCCATCGTGCCTTCCGGGGCCAGGTGCATGACCAGGATGAGCGCGCTCATCAACACCAGCAGTCCCACGAAAAAATAGTTGCGCACGTTGCGTGTCCGAAGCAAGGGAATGCCGATCGCGACCGCCACGGCTGCAGGGAAGGCGGCATTGATGAGTGTTGCCGTGGTGGAAAACGGCGTCAGCACGAGGATCCTTCCAGCAAGCCAGAGCCCTGCCAGGGCCATCAACGGCAAACCAGTTGCGGTGTTCTGATTCGTCCACGCGCGAACGGCCGTCAACAGAAAGCCTGCGATGACCGCAGTGACATACCCGAACAACATTTCGTGAGCGTGCCATACAGAACCCTGGAGGTACGAAATGGGGAGAAGCCCCGAGAATTGCACGGTCCAGAGCAGGATGCTGAAAACGCTGAAAGTGGCTGCCAGCAGGTAAAATGGGCGAAATCCCAAATTCCATAGTGCACGCGTTGCGCGCTGCAGTTTTCTGAATTCCCTGACGTCGTCCGGCGTGTTCATGGTTGACTCGACCCTGGCGTCCCGTCTGGCAACTATATCACAAGATGATATAAAGCTTCCACGAAACGGTGTTGAGCCCCAAAGCGGGTGATTGTTGTGTCTAATGCTCGTACGGCACTGTTCCCTGTTTACCGGTTCAGTTGCATGGAAAAGCTCATGGTTGCTGTTAATCAGCGATGCGTGTTGCCCCGGCGTTACCTTTGAATTTTCTTGAGACTCTGCTACGATGAGTGGTCATGTACAGAAAAAAAACGCGCCTTCAGATTTCTTTGTTTTTGATCATGATGCTGACATGGACCCAGTTCATGATGGTGGCGCACGCATGCTCTCCACAATCACCTGTTTCCAGCAAACGGGTCATGATGTCAGCGCCGATGCCGGCAGACTGCACCGGAATGGAAGGTTTGCCCACCACTGAGGACGACCAGCCTTCGCCGCTGTGCCTCGCCCATTGCCAACAATCCGCGCAGTCGCATCAAATCTCGGCAGTGCCAGACCTTCCGTTGGCAGATCTGGCCACACTTTTTGAAGTGCTTCAGCCCATGGCTGGCAATGGAGCATTAACCAGCGCCTTCACTCGCTCCTGTTTCCTTTCCATGATGGAGGGCTCGCCGCCGCTCCGTATTCAGTACCAGGTTTTCCGAATCTAGGTTTTCTCCTCATATCCAGGGCGTGTCGCTGCGGTTTGCGACACGAGTGCTGTTATCTGCTGGAGAAAGACCATCATGTCTGGAATATCGAAAGCGCTTCGCCAGCGATTGGTGTTGGCTATCCTGTTGACCATCTTGGCCCCGATCAGTCACGCATTGACCTTTGATGAGGCGCTTAGCATTGCCGAAGATCGTGCCTCAGAGCTCAAAGGCCGCCAAAATACCGTCACGGCCGCGCGCGCTGCACGCGTCTCAGCAGGAGAATTGCCTGACCCCAAGCTGGTGATGGGTGTGGACAACTTGCCGGTACAGGGTTCTGAAGCGTGGAACAGCACGCGTGATTTCATGACCATGCAGCGGATCGGGGTCATGCAGGAAATCACCAATGGTGACAAGCGTGATGCTGCACGCCGGCTCGCGGAAGCCAACGTGGCCCGGGCCGGGGCAGAGCTGGAAATTGAGCGGTTAGCTGTAAAGCGTCAAACCCTGCTGGCGTGGCTCAGGGTTTATTTTCTGCAGCAACAGCGCGCGTTGCTGGACGAGATCGATTCGGAAAACCATCTCCTGGACACCGCAGTAACAGCGCGATTGGCGACGGGTCAAGGCAAGGGTGGCGATAGCCTGCAGTATCGTCAGGAAGTCATCGCGTTGGAAGATCGGCGCGATGACCTGGAACAAAACCTGGCCAAGGCGAGAGCTGACCTGGCACGTTGGGTTGGCCCTGCTGCCAACGAACCGCTGACCGGTACCCCCCCTGCGTACGCTC
>JAJZHC010000120.1 GCA_021804705.1 Pseudomonadota bacterium | reverse complement strand
GAGCCCCGCGGCATCGCGCAGCCCTAGGTTGAAGCCCTGGCCAGCGACGGGATGCATGGTCTGGGCGGCGTTGCCGATGCACACCGCATGCGGGCGCGTCACCTGCTTCACCACCTTCAGCGTGAGCGGAAACCAGCTGCGTCCGCTCACTTCCAGAAACTGCCCTGCGCGGTCACCAAAGTAGTCCTGCAGCCGTGCCAGGAAGGCGTCCTCGGGAAGCGCAATCAACGCCTCCACGGCCTCCTGGGTACCGGTCCACACCAGCGCATAGTGGCGCGCAAAGGGCAGCAGGGCCACCGGCCCGGAAGGCGTGAAGCGCTCGTAGGCCCGTCCGTGATGGGGCTGGTTGGTATGCACCTGGCCCACCAGCGCCACCTGGGTGTAGCGCGATTCCTCGGGAGTGCCGAAGGTGGCGGCAGTGAGTTCGCGCCCGCCATCGGCCAGCACCGCAAGGCGCGCGCGGCACGAGGCGGCACCCTGGTTCCAGTGGATTTCGGCATCCTGATCGCGCGATATCACACGCGTCACCACGGCTCCCGTCACCACCTCGATGGCGGCCGTGGCGAGCGCGCGTGCAAGCGCCTCCACCAGCGCGTTGTAGCGCATCACATAACCCAGTGCCGGCACACCGGCATCTTCCGCCGTGATGATGGTCTGACCAAAATGGCCGCGCTGGGTGACGTGGATGTTGGTGATGGGCGTCACCTCGTGGGCTTCCGGCCAGGCGCCAAGACCTTCCAGGATGACCTTGCTGCCGTAGGCGATGGCCAGCGTGCGCCGGTCGTCTGCCAGCATGGAGGCGCGCGCTTCCAGCACGGTGACGCCATGCCCCGCACGCGCCAGTCCCAGCGCTGCCGCGGCACCCACCGGCCCGCCGCCGACGATGACAATGTCTTTGGCGACGTCTTTGGGGACAGACCCCGATGTTTCCATGGTCGTCATCGCTGCGCCATCAGCGCTTCGATGTCGGCTACGGTCTTGGGTGCGCCCGCGGTCAACACGGTGTGACCCTTGGCTGTCACCACCACGTCGTCCTCGATGCGGATGCCGATGTGGTGAAAGACCTTGGGCACCCTGGTGTCAGGGCGAACATACAGGCCCGGTTCCACGGTCAGCACCATGCCCGGCATGAGGCGGCGCGAGCGCCCGGCAACGGTATACTCGCCCACGTCATGCACATCGCGCCCCAGCCAGTGCCCGGTGCGGTGCATGTAAAAGCGCCGGTAGTCGCCCGATTCGATGACGCCATCCACACTGCCGCGACACAGTTTGAGGTCGATCAGACCGCGCACCAGCACTTTCACGGCCGCCTCATGGTAGGCCACGAAAGGGGCTCCCGGCTTGATCGCCTTCAAGGCGGCCATCTGCGCCGCCAGCACGATTTCGTAGAGGTCGCGCTGCGCCCCGGAAAACCTGCCGTTGACGGGAAAGGTGCGGGTGATATCCGAGGCATAGCCCTGCCACTCGCATCCCGCATCGATCAGCAACAGGTCGCCGTCCTTGAGCGGCGCATGGTTCTCCACATAATGCAGCACGCAGGCGTTGGCTCCGCCGGCCACGATGGAAGGATAGGCTGGCGCTTCCGACCCGTGGCGACGAAACTCATGCAACAGTTCGGCTTCCACATGAAATTCGCTATGCCCCGGCTGGGTAAACAGCATGGCGCGCCGGTGCGCCGACACCGAAATGGCGGCCGCTTGCTTCATCAACCGGATCTCGCCTGCATCCTTGATGAGGCGCATCTCGTCCAGGGCATGGCGCACCTCGCACACGGCAGCGGGGGCGGTGACGCCGCTGCGCACCTGGCCGCGCACGGCATTGAGCCATCCCGTCACGCGCCGATCCCAGGCGTCATCCAGTCCGATCGGGGTATGCAGGGTGGGGCAATTGGCCAGCAGTTCGGGCATGCGCGCCTCGAGCTCGCCGATGGGATGGGTTTCATCCATGCCATAGCGGGTGCGCGCGGCCCGCGGCCCCACGCGATAGCCGTTCCAGATTTCGCTTTGCGCATCGCGCGGACGGCAGAACAGCACGGACCGCGGCGTTTTGCCTCCCACCAGCACCAGCACGGCCTCGGGCTCGTGAAAGCCCGTGAGGTAATGGAAATGGCTGTCCCAGCGATAGGGGTAATGGGTGTCGGCGTTGCGCAGGCGCTCTGGCGCCGTGGGAATGACGGCCACCCCGCCCGCGAGCAGGCGCGCCAGGTGGCGGCGCCGGGTTTGGCAGGATTTGACGCTGTCGGCGCCATCGGGGACAGACCCTAATTTGGGGACAGACCCCAATCTTTTTTTAGCAACGACGCGACTCAAGTTCGATCTCCAGGTGAAAGGGCACCATTGGGGTCTGTCCCCAAATTAGGGTCTGTCCCCGATGACTGCAGTTGTTCCAGGTCGGCGGCCGTGCCCACATTGGCCCAGCAGCCCTCCAGCCATTCGCCGGAAAGCGCCCCGCGCGCCGCGGCGGCGTGCAGCAGGGGGCCCAGCTCGGCGGGTTGTCCCGGCGCCAGCATTTCAAAAAAACGCCGACGGAAAACCCCTATGTTGCCATAGGTGCCGGCATCCTGCCCCGCTTTGACCACCCGCGCCTGTTGCAGGGAAAAATCGCGGGGGTACCGCGGGTTCTTCACCAGCACCAGATGGGCCTCGCTGGCGTCCTGTGGTTCATGGCTGAGGGCGGCGAGCGGCGCCTTGAGTCGCGCGTAGTCGAAGGTGGTGTAGAGATCGGCACTCACCAGCACGAATGCGGGGGCAGTGAGCAGCGGCAGGGCCGTGGCCACCCCGCCCGCGGTGCCCAGCGCCGTGCCCTCGCGCGACCAGCGCACGGACACGCCCCAGCGCGTCCCATCGCCGATGGCCGCTTCAATCTGCTCGCCCAGCCAGGCGTGGTTGATGACGAGGTCGGTGAAGCCCGCAGCGGCAAGGCGCTGCACCTGCCAGAAGATCAGCGGCTTGCCGTACACGGTCTGCAGCGGTTTGGGAACGGTGTCGGTGAGCGGGCGCATGCGTTCGCCGCGCCCCGCCGCCAGGATCATGGCCTGCAGCTTCAAAAGGTATACCCCACCGCAGTCTGCACACCGCCCAGACGCTCCAGCAGTTGCGCGAGCGGGCGCAGCTCGCGATAGCGCCCGCAGGCCTCGCGCAGGTAGCGCAGCACGAGCGGCAGATCCTGCAGGTAACCCGTCTTGCCGTCGCGATGACAGAGACGCGCGAAGATGCCCAGTACCTTGAGGTGGCGCTGCACCCCCATCCATTCGAAGTCGCGGTAGAAGTTGCCAAAGTCAGCGTCCACCGGCAAATGCGCGGCGCGGGCCTGTTCCCAGTAGCGCACCAGCCAGTCCAGCACCTGCGCTTCTTCCCAATGCACATAGGCGTCCTTCAACAGCGACACGGCGTCATAGGTGATGGGCCCATACACCGCATCCTGAAAATCCAGGATGCCCGGGTTGGGCGGACAGACCATGAGGTTGCGCGAATGGTAGTCGCGATGCACAAATACCCGGGGCTGGGCGAGATTGTTGGCGATGAGGGCGTCCACGCACTGCGTATAGGCCTGCTGCTCACCCGTACTGAACGCTGCCCCCAGATGGCGCGCCACATACCACTCGGGGAAAAGCCCCACTTCGCGGCGCAGCAGGGCCTCGTCATACTCGGGCAGCACCCCGGGGCGGCTGGCGCGCTGCAGGGTGACGAGGGCGCTCAGGGCATCGCGATACAGGTGCCGCATGGCAGCGGGGTCGGCGTCCGCCGCGGAGAGGGCCTCGAGGTAGGTGGTACGCCCCAGGTCGGTGAGCAGCAAAAACCCCTGCTCGAAATCGGCACGCAATACCCGGGGCACATGCACCCCGGCCTCTGCAAACAGCCGGGCCACCGCCACGAAGGGATGGCAGTCTTCCTTGTCGGGCGGGGCATCCATCACGATCAGCGTGTCGCTGCCGCGCGTGAGGCGGAAGTAGCGCCGAAAGCTCGCGTCGGCAGAGGCAGGGGTCAGGGCATCGAAGGAAGCCGGGTGGGTTTCGTTGACCCAGGCATGCAGGGCGTTGAGGCGGGACAAGGAGGACACTCCAGAGCGTATTTGTGACGATGCGTCTTCAGGCTGCATTTTTGGTCATTTCAGCCAACCAGATTTTGATCAGCGATTGATAAGGGACATCTCTCTTGTTGGCCTCCATCTTGATCTTTTCAAGAAGCGATAACGGCAGCCTGATCGAGATGGCTGTGGTGGAAGGTTTCAGATTTGGAAACCGGGCCGGTTTGGCCCTGGACCAGTCCAGATAGTCCGTGGAGTCATGTGTTTTCCAAAACTGCCTTTCTTCTGCTTCTGATGCAAATGTCGGTAGTTGCTTAAGTTTCCTGGTCATAGTATCCCCGCTCCTTGCGATGCATATCACGGGCCGAATTCACCCGAATGAGTGCCCCTCCTGCCCGCAATGTGAATGCAATATGCAAAAGCCTTCCACTGTCAGTGCGGCCCAATGCCTGAAACCGTGACTCGATCTGACCATGTTCCTGGTCCTCGAGCAATAGCAATGGCTCATTAGAAAACACTTGCTCCGATTCAGACTGGCTCACCCCATGCTTTTCATTTTTTCGGGCATTGCCCTCGTCCCAGTCAAACCCGGTGACCATGGAAAAATCAATCATTATGGTATATTACTATCATATACATCTTTTCATCTGTTGGCCACGGCTGGCAGGTTGTGACGACATTGCGATAAAGGGCCTGAAAACCATACCCCCGGATGCATTGCTTATTGCTTGAATTTGTGCGATTTTACCGAAATTATTGCACTGACCCCTGCCGATGCATCCGAAACCTTTCCGCGCCTTGACCCTGGTTTTGGCGATGCTCGCCCAAACCGTGGCCGCGGAGGATCAGGTGCGCCCTCCTCCAGTCCTCAAATCTGCTCCCAGCTTTGACGTCGCCATTCCTGGGGCCAGTGGTGGCAACGATGCGGTGG
>JAJZHC010000119.1 GCA_021804705.1 Pseudomonadota bacterium | reverse complement strand
CCACCGGACAATCCATCACCAACTACGTGTCGATGCTAACCGGTCCACGCCAGGAAGGTGACCTTGATGGGCCCGAACAATCGCACATTATTTTGGTGGACAGCGGCCGTTCGCGCCTGCTTGGCACGGAAATGCAAAAGGCCCTGCGTTGTATACGTTGTGGTGCCTGCATGAACCACTGTCCGGTATATCAAAACATCGGCGGTCATGCTTATGGCTGGGTTTATCCCGGACCCATCGGCGCCATCCTGACGCCGTCCTACGTGGGGCTTGAAAATGCCCTCGACTTGCCCCAGGCCTCGACGCTGTGCGGCGCGTGCCAAGTGGTCTGTCCGGTCAAGATCCCCCTGCCGGAATTGATGCGCGTACTGCGCGAAAAATCCTTTGAACAGGGGTTGCGACCCTGGTATGAGCGCCTCTCCATCCATGCCTGGCGCAGCCTTGCCAACCATCCACGCCTGTATGCCCTGCTCACGCAACTGAGTGTGCGCTTCCTGGGCATGCTGGGAGGAAAGAAGGGGCTGCTGCACCGGTTGCCTGGGCTGGATGGCTGGACCGAAGGCCGGGATATGCCGGCACCGCAGGGGAAGACCTTTCGTGAACTCTATCGGAACAAGCATTCATGAGCGCACGGGACAATATTCTGGCGCGAGTCCGTCGCGGTTTGGGATTGCGTGGAGACAAACCGGGCGACGAGTGCATCCTGGTCGAAGAGCATATCAGGCAGAATCATCGCGGCCCCCGGCCTGCTTACAAGTGGGACAAGGAGGCAGACCGTTTTCAGAAACGCTCTGAGATGCTTGGTACCACGGTGGATCGCATAGCCACCTTGTCAGAGGCACCTGCAGCCATAGCGCGCTACCTCAAGGCCAAGGAGTTGCCGCTCAACGGCGTGGTCTGGCCCGGATTAAAGCACATGGATTGGACAGGTGCGGGCTTGTCTTTCGCCGCCAGAGAAGCCCATGCTGATGATCTGGTCGGCGTTACCGGAGCGTTTTGCGCCATTTCTGAAACAGGTACGTTGATGTTGCTGTCAGGTCACGACACACCCGCGGCAGTCAGCCTGCTACCCGAGACGCACATCGCCATCGTGGACGTACAACGCATCGTTCCTGGAATGGAAGAAGCCTGGGACCTCATGAAAGCGGAACGCGGCTTGCCGCCGCGTGCCGTGAATTTTGTCTCTGGTCCATCACGCACCGCCGATATCGAACAGACCATCGTGATCGGTGCACATGGACCCTATCGGGTCCATGTGGTGCTGTACGGGTCAGCGGACTTCCAGTAGTTCCACGTCAAAAATCAGCGTGGCATCGGGCGGAATCACCCGGCCTGCGCCGCGACTGCCATAAGCCAATTCTGGGGGGATCAGCAGTGTGCGCTTGGCGCCCACTTTCATGCCCGCCACCCCTTCGTCCCAACCGCGGATCACGCGGCCTGCGCCCAGCGGAAAGGAAAAGGGTTCGCCCCGATCCACGGAACTGTCAAACTTCTGTCCTTTAAACTCAGGGGCTGTGGGATCGTAAAGCCATCCGGTGTAATGTACGACGACGGTGTTGCCAGGGCGGGCAACTGCACCGGTACCCAGCCGTGTGTCAATCAGGGTCATTCCGTTCAAGGTCATGGTTTGAGCTCGCTTTTGCGTGGTGTCTGCCTGCGATAGTGGTGAAAGTGCCAGAAGGGCAGTGACGATCAGAACGGGGTACGACAGTTTCATGAAATGTCTCCTTGCACTAAGTGCGCGCATTATAGCTTGCCTTTCGATGATGGCCCACCATGCATCAATGTTTCCCAATGCTTTTGCAGGCGTTTCTCAGAGACGGGGTAGGGTGTTTTGAGAGCCTGGGCAAACAGCGATACCCGCAACTCCTCCAGCATCCAGCGAAATTGATCCAACTCAACCGATGGGCCATGCGTTTCCAGGGCACGCGTCCAGGGTTGCAGTAAACCGTGCAATTGCCGCGATTTTTTGGCATCACCTGCGCGGTCAAGAGGCAGTTTTTCCAGGCGCGCCAGAATGGCACGCAAATATCGTGGATAATGTTTCAGTTGCATAAGGGGGGTATGGCGCAACGTGCCGCGCTGCATGAGCTGATCGAGGTGCAGCCTGATGTCAGTGAGAGCTTCCTTGAATGGTCCATTGCTGGCCTTGTCTAGAGCATTGCGCACTTCCTGATAGGTTTTCAAGGCTGGCAGCGCCAACTGCGCCGTTTCATTGAGCTTGGCAACCCAGTGCATGCGTACCCGTTCGCGCAGGGTTTCATAGGCAACCCGAGTGCGGATCTGTCCGCTGGTGTCGGGTATCAGCTCGCACATGGCGCGTTCTGCCAGCTCGCTTTTCAGCGCTTCGGATGGGATCTGGGCGGTGTCTCCAGGCAGGAGGGCATATTGCAGCGTCATGGCGGTCAGTGCGCTGATGGAACGCGTGCCGGCCTTGACCAGAGGTTGCAGCTCCAACAGGCATAAGCGCAGAATGCCTTGCCGTGTCAATTGATTGGCCTCGGTTTCACTCTCCACCAGTTGCACGGCTACGCTTTGGATTTCGTCCACCAGCGCAGGGAACGCAGGAACTTTGATGCCATGCCGGTCCAGCACCAGCAAGGCGGGAATATCGTGCATGTCCCAACTGGTCAGGCCGCTGCGTGTCAAGCCGGTGTCCGGGGTCTCGCGCAAGGCGCTGCGAGCTTCCCCGCTCCATAGCTCACGCAGCGTCTTGAGATCGCGACCGCTGCCGACTTCGTTACCCGCAGGGTCCAACAGGCGCACGCTCATTTGCAAATGATCAGGTACGTCGCTCCAGTCCCCGGCATGGAGGAGGGTTCCCGTGCGCATCTGGATAAATTCTGCAAGGCAACGGGTCAGTGCGCCAGATTGTGGGCCGTAGCGTTCCAGAAATGCGGTGATGAAAGGGGGCAGGGGGACAAGATCCCGGCGAATGCGCTGTGGCAACTTCTTGAGCAAGGCAGTGATCTTGTCTCTTACCAAGCCGGGAACCAGCCACTCGAGGCGCTCGGGTTCGATGTTGCCTAGCATGACAAGCGGAATGGAAACAGTGACGCCATCCAGCACATGCCCGGGTTCAAATCGGTAGGATAACGGGTATGGCAATTCTGCCAGCAGGAGCGTGTCCGGAAAGAGCGCCTCGGTGATATGTTGCGCGTCGTGGCGCATGATTTGGGATCGCTCCAGAAAAAGCAGACGCGGATGCTCGCGTTCCGCTTCCCGGCGCCATTTTTCAAAACGTTCCCCGCTCCAGACCATGGCTGGCAACAGGCCATCATAGAACCGAACCAGACTCTCTTCGTCGACCAGAACGTCCTGCCTTCGGCCCTTATGCTCCAGGGCTTCGATGTCCTCGATCAGGCGCGTGTTATGTTCAAAAAATGGCGCGCGCGTTTCAAATTCGCCCATCACCAAGGCGTGACGAATGAAAAGACGGCGTGCCTCGACGGGGTCGATAGGACCATAACGGACCCGTCGTTTGGCTACGATCGTCAGGCCATATAAAGTCACTTTTTCGTAGGCGTTGGCCTGTGCTGCCTTGCGATCCCAATGCGGGTCATAGTAGCTGCGGCGCAGCAAGTGTCCTGCGATGGGCTCGATCCACTCGGGCTGTATGCGTGCAATGCAACGCGCGTATAGTCGCGTGGTTTCCGTCAGTTCCGCAGCCATGATCCACTGTGGCTTGCCCTTGAGCATCTGGCGTGAGCCGGGGTTGATCCAGTAACGTATGCCCCGAGGCCCCAGGTAGTTGTCATCCTCGGGGTCGCGTTGGCCGATGTGCCCTAGCAACCCGGTCAGCAGGGTGCGGTGAATTTGCTCGTGCGTGGCTGGGGCACTGTTGAGGTGCATGCCCATTTCGGCTACCAGCGTGTGCAACTGGCAATGGATGTCGCGCCATTCCCGTAGTCTCGTGATCGATAAAAACTGGTCGTGGCAAAACTCGGCCAGCTTGCGGTTGGATTTTTTGTGTTGCAGGGCCTCTTCAAAATACCGCCACATTTTGAGGTACGACAAGAATTCCGAATGTTCGTCCTGAAATCGGGCATGTTTTTGATCGGCAGTCTGACGGTGTTCCAGGGGACGATCCCTCGGGTCCTGGACGGACAGGGCCGAAGCGATGATAAGCATTTCGCTCAAGCAGGCCTGCTGGCGTGCTGCCAGCAGCATGCGGCCGATGCGGGGGTCTATCGGCAGTTTGGCCAGCTCGTGACCGATGGTCGTCAGGACCCGATCAGCATCAAAGGCGCCTAATTCGCCCAGCAATTGATAACCATCATCAATGGCGCGTGTACTGGGTGGGTCAAGGAATGGAAAGTCCTCAACGCGGCCCAGTCCCAGGGACTCCATTTTAAGGATCACGGCGGCCAGAGAGGTGCGCAGAATTTCCGGTGTGGTATAGGGGGGTCGGGCGTCAAAATCCTTTTCGTCGTAGAGCCTGATGCAAATGCCCGAGGCCACCCGGCCGCAGCGACCGGCGCGCTGGCGCGCGGAGGCTTGAGATATCTTTTCCACTTGCAGTTGCGTGACCTTGTTGCGCAGGCTGTAACGGTTGACGCGTGCAAGCCCCGTATCCACGACGTATCGAATGCCTGGCACGGTCAGCGACGTTTCGGCCACATTGGTGGACAGAACGATGCGACGGCCGCCTGCGGGTTTGAAGACGCGATCCTGTTCAGCAAAGGACAGCCGTGCAAACAGAGGAAGGATTTCCGTATGCGGAGGGTGGTGCTTGCGCAGCGCCTCGGCCGCATCCCGAATGTCGCGCTCGCCGGACAGAAAAACCAGAATATCCCCGTCACGCGTTTCCTGTGCCAGCTCGTCAACCGCATGCAGCAGCGCCGCGCGCGCATCCCGGTCATCCAGCTCGCCTGCATCGTTGGCCGCAATGGGGCGCCAGCGTACTTCTACGGGATAAGTGCGTCCGGAGACTTCGATGACCGGTGCCCCATCAAAGTGCTTTGACAGCCTGTCAGATTCGAGTGTTGCGGAAGTGATGATGACCTTGAGGTCTGGGCGGTGGGGCAGGATCTGT